>JAGBTW010000092.1 GCA_017631135.1 Alistipes sp. | reverse complement strand
CTGTGTGAAATACTACGCGCCGAGGGTGAGAGTGTGAGCTTCTATCATGCGGGACTACCGTCGATGGAGCGCTCGCTGCGCCAAGATGAATGGGTGGCGGGTAAGGTGCGTATCATTGTGGCTACCAACGCCTTTGGTATGGGCATCGACAAGGCCGATGTGCGCTTCGTGCTTCACTACTCGATGTGCGACTCGCTCGAGGCGTACTACCAGGAGGCGGGACGCGCGGGGCGCGATGGCAAGCGCAGTTACGCCGTTCTGCTCTACTCGACGGATGATGCCGACCGCATTGTTCGACTCTTTAAGGCAGAGTTCCCGCCATTACAGGATATAAAGCGCATCTACGAGCAGGTGATGAACTACCTGCAGGTGGCTATTGGCGATGGTGAGGGTGGATCGTTCCCGTTCAATATATATGAGTTTTGTCACAATGTGCACCTCTCGGTGAATAATGTCATTGGCGCACTTAAGATATTGGAGCATAATGGTTTGCTCACGATGGTCGATGAGCAAGATAGCCCCGCGAAGCTGATGTTTACGGTTAGCCGCGACTCGTTGTATAAGCTCAATGCTGGTGGCAATGACATGGACCTTGTGTTGCGCTCTATCTTGCGCCTATATAACGGCGTCTTTACCCACTTTCGCTCTATTGACGAGTTGCAGATTGCGGCATTCTCGGGTTTGAGTTCGGAGCGTGTGCACGAGATGTTGCGCATGCTGTGGCGTATGCACATCATTCGTTATATCCCCGCATTGCGCACCCCGATGATATATCTCGACTCGGAGCGTCTGCCCACGGCAGATCTCTTTATCGCCCCCGAGACCTATCGTCATCGCTTCGATATGACCCAGGCGCGCTTCGATGGCATGCTCTCCTATGTCGAGACCGAGGGCGAGTGTCGTAGCGTCATCATCCAGCGCTACTTTGGCGACCAAGATGCAAAGGCTTGTGGTGTGTGTGATGTGTGCCTCGGCAAGCGTCGCAGTAATGGTGGTGCGGTGGAGTATCGTGAGCGCATTGTGAAGTTGCTGGATGATAAGGAGTTAGATATAAAAGAACTGGTGTCGGCAATGGGCATTGATGGCGAGCGAGTGGTGGAAATAGTCGATAAAATGGTGCGCGATGGTGAAATTTTGCTTTCCGAGCGTGGGAAACTGAAAATTATTAAGTAACTTTGCGCTTTGACCTAAACAGATTGTAGCATTGCGTATGGCGTTTTTAGCAACCATAGATAACGATACGGTGGCGGCACTTCCTGCGGCGCGCTTTCCTGGTCGCATAGTTATTGTCGACAAGGAGGAGCAGGTGGGTGCGGCATGTGGTGACTTGCGCCGTTACAAGGTTATAGGCTTTGACACCGAGACGCGCCCCTCGTTCCGTGCGGGTGTCTCGTACAAGGTGTCGCTGTTGCAGCTCTCTACGCCCGAAACGTGTTACCTATTTCGCCTTTCGCACATACGCCTCGACAACCGCATCCTCAAGATATTGGGCTCGCGCGAGATTATCAAGGTGGGTGCAGACATCATGGGTGATATACGCTCGTTGCACGCCTTGCGTGACTTCAAGGCCGATGGCTTTGTGGACTTGCAGCACGAGGCTATACGCTGGGGCATCGAGGAGAAAAGCCTGCGCAAGCTCTCGGCAATAGTCTTGGGTGAGCGCGTGTCAAAGGCGCAGCGATTGAGTAATTGGGAGGCAGGGCAGCTAACACAGCAACAACAGGAGTACGCAGCCACGGATGCGTGGGTGTGTACTCGCATCATGGAGCATCTCGAGGCTTGTGAGCCCAAGGGTGAGCCCATGCACATCATCGCGTGTCGTGGTGCGCAGGAGATGCAGAGCACACAGAGCAAGCGCGCTCGCAGAAGACGCGTGCATAAACGAGAAAACGAATAAACAATACTCTATGAATACACTAACTACTATACACTTGCGTCGAGGCAAGGAGGAGTCGTTGGAGCGACGCCACCCATGGATATTCTCTGGTGCTATTGAGCGCATCAGCGAGGGCATAGCGCCTATTGCCGAGGGCGATGTTGTTGATGTTGTGACCAAGGCGGGCGACTTCATTGCGCGTGGTCACTACCAGATTGGCTCTATCGCTGTGCGTGTGCTGACGTTCGAGCGCGAGGAGATAGATGCCGCATGGTGGGAGCGTCGCATAGCCTCTGCCAAGAGCCTACGCGATGCCTTGGGCATTGCGCACAACAGCTCTACGACATGCTATCGTCTTGTGCATGGCGAGGGTGACCTCTTGCCTGGTCTTGTTGTCGATATCTATGAGCGCACAGCCGTTGTGCAGTGCCACTCGGTGGGTATGTATCGCTCGCGCATGGAGATTGCCGAGGCTATACGCAAGGTATATGGCGACGACATCGAGGCCATCTACGACAAGAGCTCGCAGACATTGCCCTACAAGGCGGACCTCGGAGCTATAGATGGTTACCTTTGGGGTCGCGCGGCAGATAGCGACAATGTCGTTTTGGAGAATGGCTTGAAGTTCAAGGTCAACTGGGAGGAGGGTCAAAAGACGGGCTTCTTCATCGACCAGCGCGAGAACCGCGACCTTGTGCGTCAGTATTCGCGTGGTCGCAAGGTGCTCAACACCTTCTGCTATACTGGTGGCTTCTCGGTTGCTGCGCTTGCGGGTGGTGCGCGCGAGGTTGTGAGCATCGACCTCTCGGAGCGTGCCGTGAAGTTGGCAGACGAGAATGTGCGCTTGAACTTTGGCGACGACGCACCCCACGAGGCTATTGCTTGCAACGCCGTGGAGTACCTCAAGGATATAGATGATAGCTACGACCTTATCATCCTCGACCCACCAGCCTTTGCCAAGCACCACAAAGTATTGGGTAACGCATTGCAGGGATATAAGAAGATTAATGCGCGCGCCCTAGAGAAGATACGTCCAGGAGGTATCCTCTTTACCTTCTCGTGCTCGCAGGCCGTAAGCCGCGACCTATTCCGCACCACAATCTTCACCTCGGCAGCCATTGCCAAGCGTAAGGTGCGCATCATAGGTCAGCTTACACAGCCCGCCGACCACCCAATCAACATCTACCACCCCGAGGGCGAGTACTTGAAGGGCTTGGTAGTCTATGTGGAGTAGTGATGTAAAATATTGAAACAAAGATAGTCAAGGTATGAAACGATTGTTTATTGTGCTCGTTGCGGCTCTCGCATGTGCGGGATGTGCCAGCAAGGGTGAGCATATTGTATTAAGCGACCAAAATCCCGTGAATGAGGCTTATAACAAGAGCGGTGAGTTGGCGTATAAGGTTGTCGAGGCGCAAAACTACGAGGAGTTCAAGCGCGCCCGCACAGAGATTGAGAGATATGAGGAGGCCTTCCGCACACAGATTGGTGGCGAGGCATACCTCATCTTCTTGGAGGAGTGTAACTATATTTTTGAGGAGTTGTAACGAGTATGGCTATGAAGAGTAACAAACGAGAGAGATGGATTGTTGTGGGTGTGGGTGCAGCCTTTGTTGTTGCGCTGTTGACACTGTCAAATATTTATAACCCCTCGCCCAAGCTCACTACACCCGAGCAGGATGCGCAGTTGTTGGCATTCAAGGCCGAGACCATTCGCACAGAGATCGATCTTCGTAACCTCGAGAAGCTCGCATACGAGTATGAGATTGCATATAAGCACAGCTATAATGGCGCTAAAGCGCTCTACTTTAAGAGTCTTGTCGAGCCTATCATCATCGCTGCGGGCGACCGTCGCGAGGAGATTCGCCGCGAGGAGGACTACTTGGCTGGCGAGGTTAATAAGTTTAAGTCTACGCTTAATGACGTTGACGAGGCGTGGAGAATGCCTCTCGGCACTACGGAGGAGGGCGTTGCCATCATCGTGGCTAACGACGAGCAGGTTGCGAAGCTCGTTGCCGAGATTGAGGCCCTCGAGTTGCGTAAGCAGGAGCTTGCTGCAGCGGCGTGGAGCGGCGCAAGTGGCAAGCTCGATGAGTCGTGCCTTAAGGAGATTGGCAAGGTTGAGGACTCTATCGTGGAGTGCAATGCCAAGATTAAGGAGGTTGAGCACAAGAGCAACATCGTTAAGCTTGCCTACCGCTTGCAGCGTGGCGAGGAGCTTGAGCGCCCCCAGTTAGTCGAGGAGTGCTGTGATTGCTGCTGCGAGGATGTTGAGTAAGAGTTAATAGGCTTGCCGTGTAATAAACTATGGGTTGTCCATGCGGGCAACCCATAGTTTATATTGTATATGTAGGTATATGTTAGTTGTTTGCTGATGCATATCCAGACACGGGATAGAGTGCAAAAGGATAGTATGTAGCATAACCATTCAACACAATCTTTGCATTACCACCCTCAGGACTTACTGTATATGTCTGCAAAACAGGGGTTGAACCATCGTCAGAGTCGGCAATATAGAGTTTTGTAACGTAGCCCGTAGCGTTGTCAATCTCGTAACCCCAGATGGTCACAGCGTGTGCGCCACCGAAGTTTGACGACATTGCAACTGCCATACTTGATATACCATACTCAAAGGCAGTGACTATATATTCAGAGAACTTCAACAATGGGTCTGCAATGCTGCTACCACGCCAATTGTAGTTGTTGATTTCAGTTGCATAGGTGTAGGGCTCACCTGTAAGCCAAGCCCATCCATTCTCATACTTATACATGTCGGCATAGATCTCACTCCACTGCGACTTGAAGTATCCACCTGTACCGCTACGAGGATGCGCGCATGACTCCTTACTGTTGGTCTCATATACATCGCGACCCTCAAAGTACCAGATAACACCACCGTCTGTCCAGTTACCGCGTGCGAGGTTCTCCCAGTTATCACGGAACACATCCATAATCTGAAGCTCGTAGTCATAGTTGCTTGATGTACCATTGGGGCAACCCGCAGGCAGGGTGTTACCATCGGCAACGTAGCGGTCCTGGAACCACTGGATGATATTGGATGATGATGCCGCCCAACACATCATAGCATCCGCGCCAGAACTATTCGTGGTGCTTTTCTTGTTAACATCGTACCAGCCCGAGGTGAGTGTTACGCCCTCGGCAAAGACGATTGTCCTACCAGTGTTTGTAACCTCCTCGGCAGTGATAGTGAGCGTGTTGGACTGTACTCCATAGCGCTCTGCATATATTGTATATGCTCCAGCTGTTGTAGTGAGGAATGTTGAGCCATGTAGCTTGCTACCGTTGACATATATGGTCGATTGAGCTGTTACATCCTCGCCACCATCTGTCGTAACGACGCTCAACATGGCGCTATCCACGCCATTAGCCTTGATGACTTGCGTTGATGCAGTGAGAGTGATTGCCTCGGCTTCAATCTCACCACCCGATGTGCTATTCTTGTCACTAAGCACCAGATTGACGGTTGTGCTCTTTCCAGATTTCATGGAGATGCTGCCGATTGTGCCACTATCGGGCTTGCGAACCTCGTAGCGCTTCTCTCCGTCGATATATACGCCAAAGGTGAATGCAACATCCAAGGTCGTATTCATTGGAAATAGCATCGTTGAGAACTGTGGAGAGTTGCCGTATGCGCGGATGATATTCGATTTAGTTGCCGTTGATGGACTGTTTGCTTTTATATCAAATGTCTGCGTCTCGGCAAACTCTATGTTCCCCTCTTTGCTTGTCGCACTCATTTCGATGATGATATTATTCGACTTTAAGTCATCAGACTGGTAACCATTAGCGAGCGATAAGTTAAAGTCCATCTTATGCATAAGGTGCGAGAATGTTAAAGGTAGCTCCACCTCTTTGCCTTCCTCAACTGTAAGTACTGGAGCATCGTTGCTGCCAACGTGTGACGACATAAAGATATTGTCGGCAGCATTGCGGTCGAGGGTTATGCCGTTTGAGGGGTTGTCAACGGCAGGGTAAAGCGCAGTAACACCATAGTATTCACCCGTAAAAACATTTCCATAGAAACGTGCGCGCTTGCCATCTGATGAGATGTCGCTCGAAGATTTAATCTCAAAAGTAGCGTATTGTGTAGAAAAGTAGTTCACTTTGAGTGCCACAGTTATGCGGTCACCCACCTCCCATGTTGTTGTGTTGCCATTGAGGGCTACGCGGTTATCGTCGTCGGCATCAGCATCGGCAACAATGCAAACCTCAACAAGCTTGTTATTGATGACATTGTCGGGCATCTGCTTCTCGCAGCCCACAGCAAATAGTACCGCAAAAAGTGTAAATAGATAAATCAAACGTCTCATAGTTGCAACTTTTAGAGTTCGTTCTGCTTCACAAAGTCGGGAATCTCATGACCCTCTGTGTCGCTGATGTTGCTTGCGCCAAAGCCGCGCTCTACCGAGCACTCAACACACATCATTGCGGGTGCTTCGTAGTTATTAATCTCGTTAAGTGTTCTCATCTCGATTAGGTTTTTATAGTTGGTATGTGTTACTTATTTCCGAACAAGGCATCCTCGTCGCGATAGTTGTACAACTGATCGCGTAGCTGTGGAGTGAAGCCCGCACGGCGTATTGTCGCCTTCATCGCCTCGCGGTCGAAGCGCGTTGTAGCACCCGCCGACGACACCACGTTCTCCTCAATCATTATCGAGCCCATGTCATTAGCACCGCTCTTAAGCGCTATCTCGGCAACCTCCTTGCCCACGGTCAACCACGACGCTTGGATGTTTGTGATGTTGTGCAGTATGATGCGGCTCATGGCTATGATGCGCAGATACTCCGTAGCCGAGAACTGTGGCGCTATGCCCTCGCGCTCGAGTTGTGTGCCCTTGGGACAGAACACCCACGGGATAAAGGCGGTAAAGCCACGCGACTCTTTGGGCTTTGCAGCCTGAAGGTTGCGCAGTGTGATAAGGTGGTCGACCCTCTGGTGGGGAGTCTCAACGTGACCATACATCATCGTCGCCGTAGAGGGGATGTTAAGCTTGTGTGCCTCGTGCATCACGCGCACCCACTCGGCTGCCGAGGGCTTCGCGGGAGATATGCGCTTGCGCACCTCCTCCGATAGTATCTCTGCACCCGCACCGGGGAGCGTGTCGAGTCCCGCAGCGCGCAGACGCTTGAGTGTCTCAACGGTTGTTATACCGCTAATATGCGCGATGTGTGCCACCTCGGGAGCACCGAGAGCGTTGAGCTGCAGCGCGGGATACTCCTTCTTAAGCTGGCTAAATAGCGTCTCGTAGAACTCTATGCCGAGCTTGGGGTGCATGCCGCCCTGAAGCAATAGCTGGTTTGCACCAAGAGCTATCGCTTCGTCAATTTTTTGGCGATACTCAGCCATTGTGGTGATGTATGCCTTGTCGGTCTCGTGGGGCTTGCAGTGGAAGTTGCAGAAGCGACAACCCGACTTGCAAACGTTGGTGATGTTGACATTGCGGTCTATCTGCCATGTCACCACCGAGGGATCTTTGACGGCGCTCTTGCGCAGTGTGTCGGCAACGTCGCACAGCAGCTGTAGCGGTGCTTCGTCGTAGAGTGTATATGCCTCGTTGCGAGAGAGTGGCTCGCGCATCAGGGCGCGCTCAATTATAGCGTCTATTTTAGCCATAGCAAAACTATCTCTTGTTTAGTAGTAGTTTGAAGTCGAGTGTTCGGCGGTTGAGGTCGACACTCTTAACGCGTATGCGCACGGGCGAGCCAAGCGTTAGGCGTATGCCCGACGAGCGACCTACAATCTCGTAGCGCGCCTCGTCGAAGCGATAGTAGTCGTCATCGTCTATGTCGCGCAAGAAGGCCATGCCCTCGACATGGGTGTCGTTGAGCTCGACATATACGCCCCACTCTGTCATGCCCGAGATTACACCATCGAACTCCTCGCCTATGCGGTCGCGCATGAACTCCGCCATCTTATACTTGATGCTTGCGCGCTCCGCCTCCGAAGCGACAATCTCGCGCTCGGTAGAGTGCACACATAACTCTTCGAGCTGCTTCTTGTCGGCGCGCTTCTCACCATCGAGGTAGGCGGCCAAGAGTCGGTGCACCATCATGTCGGGGTAGCGACGTATGGGCGAGGTGAAGTGTGTGTAGTAGGGGAATGCCAAGCCATAGTGACCAATGTTGTCGGTCGTATATACCGCCTTTGCCATGCTACGCACGGCGAGTGTCGTTATGGCATTCTGCTCGGCACTGCCAGCGATGGTGTTGAGGATTTTGTTCATCTCCTTGGCTATGGAGCGACCCTTATGCGCCTTAAAGTAGTGTCCAAAACGAAGGGCGAAGTCGCGGAAGCGCTCGAGCTTATCCTCCGAGGGCTCGTCGTGCACACGAAAGACCATGGGGCGAGGCACACGACGACCATTAGATATGCGGTGTGCGCAATACTCCGCTACGCGACGGTTGGCAAGCAACATAAACTCCTCGATAAGCTGGTTTGCCTCCTTCTGCACCTTGGTGTATACGCCTGTGGGGCGACCCTTCTCGTCGAGCATGAAGCGCACCTCGTCGCGTGCAAAGGCTATCGCACCATGCTTGAAGCGGTCGCTGCGTAGCTTCTGCGCAAGGGTGTGGAGTGTGAGTATCTCCTCTTTGTAGTCGCCCTCGCCAGTCTCGATTACCTGCTGTGCCTCCTCGTAGGCGAAGCGGCGGTCGGAGTGTATAACCGTGCGACCCAACCACTCCTTCTGTATCTCGGCATTCTCGTTGAGGGTGAAGACCGCCGAGAAGCAGAGCTTATGCTCGTGGGGGCGTAGTGAGCATAGGTCGTTACATAGGCGCTCGGGGAGCATCGGCACGGTGCGGTCAACAAGATAGACCGATGTGGCGCGCTCCACCGCCTCGTTGTCTACAACCGAGCCGGGTGTGACATAGTGTGTGACATCGGCAATGTGCACGCCCACCTCCCAAAGGCCATCACCAAGGCGCGTAATAGAGAGCGCATCATCAAAGTCCTTGGCATCGGCGGGGTCGATGGTGAATGTCGTGCGGTCGCGCATGTCGCGGCGGCGTGCTATCTCCTCCTTGGTTATTGTGCCATCTATGCGGTTTGCGGCGGCGATTACCTCCTTCTCGAAGTGGTAGGGTAGGTCGAACTCGGCGAGTATGGCGTGCATCTCGGTGTCGTTGTCACCCGCCTTGCCGAGGCACTCGATAATCTCGCCCTCGGGCAAACGCTCTCCCTCTGCCCAGTCGACAATGCGCACAGCAAGCTTGTCGCCACTCTCCACCTCGGGGTGTCCCTTGCGGGGTATGCGTATGTCTACGCCGAGGCGGCGCGCATCGGTCGAGATGAATATGTTGTTGGTCGTTACCTCGGCAGTGCCTATATATGGTCGGCGGCTGCGCTCCACAACCTCGGTGATTGTACCCTCGAGCTCACCATCCCTTGATCGGCGTGCTACGGCAACCATAACCCTGTCGCCCGTGAGTGCACCACCGCCATT
>JAGBTW010000091.1 GCA_017631135.1 Alistipes sp. | reverse complement strand
TAGTTAGTTAGTTAGTTAGTTAGTTAGCTTCGCAAAAAAAATTTACATTTTATTGTCTCGTGCTGAATATTTTCAGATTATTTTGCTTATCTTTGCACATAAAATTACGTCACAGTTAGGTAATAGCGAACAGGCACGATGTTATTAAAGACTTTATATCGAGCAATATTATTGGTAGCGATGATGCTAACCCTCTCTCATTCAATAGCATGGGGGGGGGAACGCCATTTTATAAACGCACCAGACTCGCTATTTAGGATCGATTTCAAGTGGGACAGCAGCGCAATCGACATCGATTATCGCAACAACCGCTCTTCCATCACCCAACTCGACAAGACAATCAAATCGCTCAACATAGAGAGCATCGACTCTATAATCATCATCACGCAAGCATCGCCCGAGGGTGTGCTTGAGCACAACAATGCCTTGACACGTCGTCGAGCAGGTGCCATGCGCAAGTACATGGGCGACAAATATCCCGAGCTTAAGCCATTCATTAAGGTTCGCAACGAGGGTGAGTCGTGGTCACAACTGCGCAACTATGTTGTTGAAGATGGCAAGATGAGTGACGATGCCAAGCAGCGCGTACTACGCATCCTCGACAACAAGGATATATCCGTAGGAACGCGTAAATGGCGCTTGGAGCGCGATGCAGCGTTTGACTATCTCTACAAGACCTACTACCCCAAGTTGCGAAACTCGACACTCGTTGTCATATATGTCGACATCGAGGCTGTGAAGCCCATCACCACGGAGTACACACCCACTTATACGATAGCGCCACCTCGCATGACAGCCCTTGCAGAGAGTAGTGCTGCCGTAGCGAAGAGGGAGGACATCACAGCAAGTGACATCGCAAGTGACACAGCAAGTGACACAGCAAGTGACACAGCAAGTGACATCGCAGAGCCAAGCATCGTGCGCGACACCATGCTCTTTGCGCTGAAAACCAACATGCTGTACGACGCTGTCACTGCACTAAACGCCGAGTTGGAGGTGCCCATATCTCGCCATTTCTCTGTGGCTGTGGAGTATATGTTCCCATGGTGGGAGCGCAACAACAAGTACTGCTTGCAGGTTTTGGAGCTTGGCGTAGAGGGTAGATATTGGTTTAGAAACAACAAGTTCAAAACACAACGTCTTGGTGGTCACTTCGTTGGTGCATACGGCATGTCGGCGATGTACGACATTCAGAACGACTTTGACCCTGCATACCAGGGTGAGTTGTGGTCGGCGGGTCTAACCTATGGCTATGTCATGCCCATAGGCAAGAAGAAGAGGGTTAACCTTGAGTTTGCGCTGTCGGTGGGCTACCTATCGATGGGCTATCGCAACTACTTCCCATCGTCGGATTACAGCGAGCTATATATCAACGAGAATGGCATTGGTCGCATCAAGTATTTTGGTCCTACGAAGCTCAAGGTGTCGCTCGTAGTGCCAATCAACATTGGTTATAACAGAAAGGTAGACAACAAATGAGAAGAGTAATCACCATACTATCGCTGTTGTGCTGCCTTATATCCTTTGGTGGCTGTCATCGTCGTCCTCTGCTCGAGCCCGACAATCGCGCCGTATTGCAGATTAAGATTCAATGCCAGGAGATTAGGAACGTCACCACAGGCATCTACAACGAGAAAGTTCCTACTCCCGAGTTCCACACAGACGTAATGCGCGTGTTGTTCTACAACGAGGCGGGCACACACCTCTTGTCCGAGGGCTTCCTCTCGGATAAACATATCGACGAGGAGGGAAACCAGGTCATGACGGGTAACGTCATGCTTGCACACGGCAACTATCGCATGTTGGCGTACAACTTCGACACCCCATCGACATTTATTCGTGGCGAGGAGCAGTGGGATGGCATCACGGCATACACCCAGGAGATTCCCGATTCGAAGTACCGCAGCTTGAATAGTCGCGCCTTGGCAGATGAGCGCATCTACTACGAACCCGACCAGCTCTTTGTGGTGAGCGAGCCCAACCTAAAGATCGATGCACATAGCGACATTACGACTATCAGTGTAGAGGCAAAGCCTATTGTCGAAACATACTACATTCAGATACGCGTGGAGAACGTGGAGTACGCATCGAGTGCGGTTGCTGTGCTCTCAGGACTCTCGGCAACAAATGCCATAGGCGAGAATACGCGTAACGGCGAGGAGTCGTCGGCACTATATATTGAGCTACACAAGAGCACCGATGAAAATATTGAGGGCGAGAATAAGGATGTGTTGTGTGGCGTGTTTAACACCTTTGGTCGCGTAGAGGATGCCCCCAGCAACCTATATATTACGATGCAGGCTATGACACGCGAGGGCGAGTATGCCGAGAAGACCATCGACATGACATCGGTGTTCCTCACCGAGGATGCTCGCGAGCGTCATTGGCTGCTTATCGAGGATGTGTGGGAGTTGCCCGTGCCCATCAACCCTCCTGGTGGTGGCGGTGGTGGCTTCAACCCCGAGGTAGACGATTGGATTGACGAGGAGGTAGTAGTTCCTATTTCATAGAATAGAACACTATTGATTAAACAACATAGATAAAATTAAATGATATAAACAAAGAAAATTAAAAACAACAATTAATTATTAATCACTAACACTTAACAAACATGAAAAAGTTTTTTGTTATGGCAGCATTGGTGGGTGTAGCACTCACAAGCTGTATGAAAAACGAGGTGTACGTTCCTACATGCGACGCCCCTATCTCGTTTGAGGTAGCAAACTATGTGGCACAGACACGTGTGGATGACTTTGCCACAACTGAGACATTCGGTGTAAACGCTTGGTCTTACAATGGCACTGCGGCGCACGAGTTGATGGTTAACGAGACCGTTACTTACAACGGCTCACAGTGGACAACAGCAAAACCCTACTACTGGCCATATACTGGTACTGTTGACTTTATCGCTTACTATCCTGCTGATGAAGTGCCAGATATCATTTACAATTACGCTGGTGGTGACACTTACACCTACGAAGACTACACCGTTGGAGAGGATGACTTGATGTATGCTGACAAGGCTATCCGTTACAGCGAGAATGTAAATACATACGGTTTCGATGGCGTTCCTACACTCTTCCGCCACGCTTTGGCAAAGGTTAACTTCGAAGTTAAGAATGCATACCCTGCTGAGGAAGACAATGATGACATCACCTACGAGATTGTTGTTGATAACATTACATTGAAGACCTACAACACGGGTGATGTAACTCTTGAAAATACTGGCACAGGTACTGCTTCACGTGGTAGTTGGTCAGTAAAAGACTCAGCGATCAATGTTTGGACTCCTGATACTACTGTTAGCCCTGCAACCCTCACTTGGGAGGAGGAGGATGATGCTATTACAGTTCTTGCTGACGATACCCCAGTTGCTTACGCTACACGCGATCAGTATGTTCTTCCACAGACACTTTCTGACAATGTTACTGTATCTGTAACTTACACTGTTACTCAGAAGCATAACGGCGCAACTATCGGCGTAAAGCAGTACACTTCAGATCCTATCAAGTTGAACACAATGGGTCTTACAAGCTGGGAGATGAACAAGAACATCACTTACACAATCTCTATCATTGCTAAGAGAAACCAGATCTTCTTTGATCCTGCTGTTCAGGAGTGGAGTACTGATGATGCTGCTGGTGGAGTTACTATCCAGTAACAACTCACTATGCAGCACGACTGCATAAGCTTGGATATGGAGGATTGAAACCCTCCATATCCCCTAAAAGGGGAAATACCCACCCCGAAACATGGTAAAGTATGACAAGATTTACACCTATATATATAATAGTACTATGTGTGCTATTTGTCACAGCCTGCAAGAAGGGTGTGGAGAATCAGCATATCGAGTTAAAGGATATGCCCATAACCCTTGATGTTGCAGTTACGCGTGCTGACACCACCAACCTCAAGAACGAGGGCTTTGGCGTGTGGGCTTTTATCAACAATAGCGTACAGACCAACTTCGCCTATATGGAGAATGTGTCGGTTACGTATGTCGGTGACGCGTGGGTGTACAGCCCAGCAAAATATTGGATTGACGACACCCGCTTCTCGTTTGTGGCGACATATCCCTACGACGAGGATGGCACAATCTACACCATCGACCCATCGACAGGTGCTGTGCAGCTAACGCTAGACAACACGCCAAGTGTAACGGACTACCTCGTAGCGACCGAGAGCGTAGACACAAGCGATGCAGGCTTCGACCCCTCGGAAGAGGTGAATCTACAGTTCAAGCACTTGCTCTCGAATGTGAATCTCAATATATGGCGTGATGGTGGCAAGCATCAGAACGACCAGATGCGAATTAAAAGGGTAATATTATCGAATATTCGCAAGGCAGGAACATACTCGAGTGTAACCGAAAAGTGGGCGCCAACCAACGAGAAGTTAGCATTGGAGTATACAAACGATACTTTTGCGGATAGCGACAATATTGATGGTGCTATAATCCAAGATGATGGCAAGTTAGAGACTCACGGTGCAACAGGATGTAAAGCCTTTAGCGAGAAGATGCTCTTGCCACAGACCATTGATGCTTCGAATAGTGTGTCACTAAAAATCGAGTATGAGCTCAAGCGACAGAATGCTGCCGACTGGGAGAGCGCAGAGCTTGAGACCATTCTACCAAGCATAACATGGAATGTAGGTCAGCGTTACACTTACAATGTGGTGCTATCATCGGTGACAGATATCACTGTCTACTACATTCAGACAAAGGTAGACCCTTGGGGAACACCCCAGGTCGGTGGAACGGTCATTATTAAATAATCATAGTGAAGATGAAGAGAGCTAACTACATATTTCTACTCGTTGTCATGCTATTGTGTGGCTGTAGCAAGAGCGGCATAACACCTGACGAGCAGATTGTTGTGCCCACAAAGCCCTACATCTATCTCGATGCGGGCGTGAGCACGCGTGCGTCGTTGGTTGAGGGCACTACGCTTCGTCGTAACTTCTCTGTCTATGGATATACCTACGACTTTAACAATAAGTGGAGTACCTATCGTGTTACCGCAAAGCCTAATGTGTTTGACAATGTTCCGCAAAATGTAACCCACTCAAGTGGTAGCTATAAGTATGACCCTATAAAAGAGTGGCAGGGCGGTAAATACACCTTCTTTGCCTACTATCCATCCAGTTTGAATTCGAGCGGCGCAAATGTAGAGGGTACGCCATATATAACCTATGCTCCTGACTTTAACGATACCGCCGAGCATAGAGATATTATGACAGCCATGTTTGAGGATACCAGCCTCAGCAGTAGTCCATATGTCTATTTCGACTTTTACCACCGTCTTTCGGCTGTAGATGTTGTGGCGATGAACTTCTATGAGTATAGCTACGATGACCCTGACAGCGAGAATACTGTTATCACCGAGAAGATTACAATCGACATCGTAGACCTTGCTCTATCGTTCGAGAATGTGCAGTATAAGGAGGCAAAGATATATTTGGATAGGCGTATTCCGTCGGAGCTTACACCAGCAGCTGCAGGTACTAATCCCTTCTAT
>JAGBTW010000090.1 GCA_017631135.1 Alistipes sp. | reverse complement strand
GGTAGCAACTCTGCAATGCGGTGAGCATACTCCACCTGGGGACGTTCTACCATCTCGCCGTACACCATAACGTGCATATAGTCAGCTGCTTGCCTCTGTACCGCATCGACTACTACGGGGTTGGCGTGTCCCACGTTGCTTACTGAAACACCTGCCACGAGGTCGAAGTATCGCTTGCCCTCTGGCGTATAGAAGAATGAGCCCTCGGCGCGTGCCACCTCCACCATCATTGGCGATGGCGATGTCTGCCCCACATGCTCCAAAAATTGTTTGCGTAGTATCATTACTAATTGCTAATTACTAATTACTCATTGATTAAGAGCTTGCCGCTCTCCTCGGCGAGGCGCAGGATGCGCTCATAGTCGCGCACCGAGGACATGGTCCAACGTGTGAGCAGCTTGAGTTGCTCCGAGTCGGTGAGCTGCCAGCCCTCTACCGTTTGGCGTATGCGCTCCGAGAGCATATATATGAGTATGGCTGCCGAGGCCGAGACGTTGAGGCTCTCGACCATGCCACACATGGGTATCATAAGGAACTCGTCTGCCGCCTCGATGACCTCCTCTGATATTCCTGCGTGCTCCGTGCCGAATACGAGGGCAAATTTACCCTTTGTTACGTCGAATGTCTCGGGGGTGGCGCTGCAGCGGTGGGGCGTTGTGGCAACGATGCGGTAGCCCTCGGCCTTGAGTGCCTTGAGTGCCTCGGTGGTATTCTCGTGGTGCTCGACATCTACCCACTTCTGTGTGCCACGCACGATGTTCACCGAGGGGTCGAACTTACAGCGGTCCTCGACGGTGTGTATCTGCTGTATGCCGAACGCCTCGCAGTGGCGCATGATGGCGCTGGCGTTCTGTGGGTGAAACATGTTCTCGGTCATGATGCGCATGTAGTGTGTGCGCTGTGACGCGGTGCGCTTCAACACCTCCTTACGCTCCTCCGTAAGGAATTGGTTCATATATTCGAGTCGCTCCTTGAGCCACTCTTCGCTGTGCTCTTCGGTGCGTAGTCTACTTGCGATATTTGTCATCTTCATCTAAAATTTTCAGGTAACTCTCATAGCGTGACCATGCCACCAAACCCTCCTTGACGGCTTCGACCACGGCGCAGCCTGGCTCGTGGGTATGTGTGCAGTTGTAGAAGCGGCAGTCGGGGGCTATGCGCATCATCTCGGGGAAGTAGCGACACAGCTCCTTGTCGTCGATGTCGATAAGACCAAAGCCCTTGATGCCTGGGGTGTCGATGATGTAACCACCCTCCAAGGGGTACATCGTCGAGAATGTCGTGGTGTGCTTGCCCTGGTGGTGGCTGTCCGAAATCTCGCCTGTGCGTATGTCCAGCGTGGGATCTATCGAGCCAATGAGCGTCGATTTGCCCACGCCCGAGTTGCCCGCAACAAGCGTTGTGTGGTCGCGGAGCATGGCGCGTATCTCGTCGACACCCTCACCCGTAACTGACGACAGGCGCATTACCTCGTAGCCCGCATCCTCGTATATAGCGGTGAACTCATCAGCCTCCTCAAGTGCTTCGTTTTGAAGCGTGTCTGCCTTGCCGATGACGATAGTCACGGGCACCTTGTATGCCTCGCATGTCACCAAGAAGCGGTCGACAAACTCGCGGGGTGTGGTGGGCGAGTGAAGCGTAATAAGGAGCAACGCGCGGTCTATGTTCGCGGCTATGATGTGCGACTCTTTCGAGAGGTTCGAGGCGCGGCGTATGACATAGTTGCGGCGTGGCAAAATCTCCACGATGGCGCTGTTGTCACCATCGGGCTCTACCATCACGCGGTCACCCACGACAACGGGGTTTGTCGAGCGTACACCCTTGAGTCTCAAGCGACCGCGGATGCGGCAGTTGAGTCTTCCCTGCTCCGTGGCAACCTCATACCAGCTGCCCGTAGAGCTTACTACGATAGCCTCGATGCGATGTGTTGTATTGCTACTTTGTGACATTGTCGATTACTCTTTGTGCTATGCTATTTGCGGCATGCTGTTTAAGTTTGTTGGCTATATCGCCACGCACGGCGTCGATGTTGGGGTAGATGTTGTCGCCCACCCACACGAGCTTTGAGAATAGCATCGACTCGTCGAGTGTTTCATACGGTATGAAGCGTGGCTCGAAGTAGTCGCGCATGGAGGCATCCTTGTTAAACACCTTGTTAAACTCGCCCTCGAGCTCCTCCTCGGTGTCGCAGGTGTATATCAGCTCGCCCATCTTATCGCGGTCTATCTCTCCGAGGTTGGCGGTGTTTAGCGTGGTCGATAGCAGCGATAGCAGGAGTGTGGTTGTCGCAAGAGATACTATAGCGCCGAGCAGAGCGTTTATCTTGCGCAGGAACTCCCAAAAGAGTAGACGCTTGAGTATCGGGGCTATGAGCCACACGAGTATGGCTGCACCAAGGAGCATGACGCCAAAGCCCACGGCGTATGCCGAAGCCTCGTTGTCGGTTATGAGTCCTCCAATATGTGTTGCCACATTGGGGGCTATGTGTATGGTCGCGATGAGCGCTATGAGGTAGCATATCTGTGTTATAAGACCTTGGCGAGCACCCATAACGATTGCCAAAAGTAGCACCACGACAATAATGATGTCTATAATCATAATAAACTTGTATAAAAAATCTTCGCACGAAGATAGTAAAAATTTTTCTTTATTCGTATCTTTGCAAATGAAAAGTCGAAATATATGCGATACTTGTACACTATACTAACTGTTATAGCGGCACTTTTTGTGTCGATGGAGGTGCACGCCGCATGGCCCGAGCGTGAGACCTATAATATCAATGACGGCTGGCGCTTCTATTTTGCCGATGCTCCCGATGGTGCTAATGCCGACTACATCACCTTGCCCCACTCGTGGAATAGCGAGGTGGAGGAGGGGGAATATATGCGTACTACGGCAAACTATCTCCGCGATATAGATATACCCGCCGAGTGGCAGGGTCGCAGACTCTTTATGCGCTTTGGTGGTGCACAGAGCGTGGCGGAGCTCTTCGTTAATGGTCGCTATGTCGATGCGCACCATGGCGGATTCACGGCATTCACCTTTGAGATTACGGACTATGTGCGTTATGGCAGCATCAACCATCTTCGCGTGGTGGTCTCAAACAACCATCGCAGCGATGTGCTACCACTCTCGTCGGAGGTAAACCTCGCGGGAGGCATCTATCGTGATGTCGAGTTGCTCGTTACGCCCACCGACATCATCTCGCCTCTATACTACGGCACCGATGGTGTTATCGTCGAGCAACACAAGGTGAATAAGGATGTTGCTTCGGGCGTGGTAAAGGTCTACCTATCGACTAAAAATAT
>JAGBTW010000089.1 GCA_017631135.1 Alistipes sp. | reverse complement strand
GAGCACAACCTTGCCAAGGTTGGGGTCGCGAGTTCGAGTCTCGTTTTCCGCTCAAAATGAGAAAGACAGCTTCAGGCTGTCTTTTTTCATTTTGTACTCGCGCAAACTATGACTCGCACGAAGCGACCCCACTCACCCCTTTCAGGGGTCGGGGGTGTAAATATAGTTCGCGAGAAACAAAACGCCTTCGGCATGTTCTGCATTGTTGCGTATAGCGCGGCATTTCTTATCTAATACGGGGGTTGAGCCGATATGATAGTGGTTTATTGCTCGACTGCGTCTGCGCTATGTGGTATCGGCTCTACGGCTAAAGCCGTTCGAATCCCTGCGGCGAGCAGAAGGGAAAGGCGTTAAGCGGAGCGACCATCGGGAGCGTAGTAGCCAATCCCCCCCTCTCCGCAAGACCACGAAGCAAAAAGGTATCGAGAAATCAATACCTTTTGTTTTTTATACCTTTGGCGCAAGTTGGCTTATTGGTCAAAATAAAGACCTTCGGATGCCACTTTTTATTGAGCAAACTGAAAATGGGTGCTCCATTTTGCAGTTATCGTATTTTTCTGTAAATTTGCGTTATTAACCTTAAAACGTGGAATATGAATAGAATAGCGACCATTGTGGCTGCCATGGTAATGTTGGTGGGCTGCAACAGCTTGAAGAGTGAGTTTGGTGCACAGAGCGTAACATCGCCCGATGGACGCGTGGTGCTGTCGTTCGAGCTTAACAGCGAGGGCGAGGCTTTGTATGCCGTTACATTTGCGGGCGAAGAGATTATTGCGCCCTCGCACCTCGGCATAGAGACCTCGCGCGGTGAGTTCGACGAGGATATGCGCATCGTAGACATCAAGACATCGACCTTCAACGAGACATGGGAGCCCGTATGGGGTCAGTATGCCAAGATTGAGAATCACTACAACGAGATGGTCGTGGCGCTGCAGAACGAGAATGGTGAGTGTGTGGATGTCACATTCCGCCTCTTCAACGATGGCGCGGCACTGCGCTACACACTCCGTGGCGAGGGTGTGTGCGACATTCTTAACGAGGAGACTGAATTCCGCATGGCGAGAGACTGCTTCGCACACTGGATGGCGGGCAGCGACGACGACGCGGAGTTTAACTATATGCACACCCCGCTCTCGGGCATAAATACGCAGAGCATGCATAAATCAGCGGGTCGTGTGCAGGATATATTAGAGTGTGGCGTGGCGACACTCGTAGCGATGAAGACGCCCGCGGGCAACTACATAGCACTACACGAGGCGGCACTATGGTCATACCCAGGCATGGCGCTCGACTTCGACGCCGAGGAGCTATGCTTCACCACAGAGCTTTCGGGCGACAGCGAGGTTAAGAGTCGCGTGGAGCTGCCATTCTCCACACCCTGGCGCACAATCATCGTGGGCGACAGAGTGGGCACGCTCGTGGAGTCATCTATGGTGCTCAACCTCAACGAGCCCTGCGCATTGGAGGATACGTCGTGGATAAAGCCCATGAAGTATGTCGGCGTATGGTGGGAGATGCACCTCAAGGAGTCTATATGGGACATGGATGGCAAATACCCCCACTGCGCCACAACAGCGAATGTTAAGCAGTACATCGACTTTGCAGCCGAGAATGGCTTTGACGGCGTATTGGTTGAGGGCTGGAACGAAGGCTGGGGCTGGGGTGAGCGCTTCGACTACACGCGCCCCTATCCCGACTTCGACATCGAGGAGCTATGCCGCTATGCCGAGGAGCGCGGCGTGGAGCTCATAGGTCACCACGAGACCTATGCCAATGTCGACAACTACGACGCACAGATGACTAATGCCTATGCCTACTACGAGACCCTTGGCGTAAATAGCGTCAAAACAGGCTATGTGGGCAACATCAATGGTCGCAACCACTACGACCGTGAGATGGTCGACCACTACAACCGCACAGTGGTCGAGGGTGCGCAACACAAGCTATGCATCGACATCCACGAGCCTATACACTCTACGGGCATCTGCCGCACCTATCCCAACCTCATGTCTGCCGAGGGCATGCGCGGTCAGGAGTGGCACGCATGGAACGCTGGCAACTGCATAGACCACAACCCCACGCTGCCCTTCACGCGCAACGTGGCGGGCCCCATGGACTTCACTCCTGGCATATTCGACCTCCGCTATCATAACACCATCAACAAGGCTGCAGCAACGGCTGACGGCTCGGTAAATGCCGATTATGACTACACCTTCTTCGTTAACTCGACACTCGCACACCAGCTGGCGCAGTATGTGGTCTTCTATAGCCCCATACAGATGGTTGCCGACCTGCCGAAGAACTACCGCGAGCACGACGACGCACTGCAGTTTATCCGCGATGTGCCCGTAGACTGGGCTGACACACGCTGCTTGGCGGGTGAGATTGGCGACTATGTTGTCACCGCGCGCAAGGATAAACATAGCGACAATTGGTACGTCGGTGGCATCACCGATGGCGAGCGCCGCAATATTAGCGTTTCGCTCAACTTCCTCGACGCTAACCGCATTTATGAGGCTACCATCTACCGCGATGGCACCCGCGCAGGCTGGAACACCCACCCCACGGACTACGCCATTGAGCACATCAACGTAGATAGCACCACAACGCTCGACCTCACAATGGCCCCCGGCGGCGGCTTCGCAATAAGCATCAAAGCGATTTAGGTAACATCAGTTAAACATATAATACAAAAGGGACTGTCTCAAACATTGTTGGACAGTCCCTTTTTGTGTTTATTGCCGTCAAGGCTTATGCGAAAAGCTCGACGTCGGAAGCGTCTGAAGAGTTGATGTAGGCGGCAGCCTCGGTAATCTTCTTCGCGGCGTACTTCACGAAAATCTTGGTGGGGTTGAGGTAGTCGGCCTCACACTCTGTGGCCTGGCGCAACATGATGTGAGACATGATGATGTAACCTGCAATCTCCACAAGGCGGCGTGAGTGGAACTCCTTATAGCCCGTTGTCTCCTTGTCGATGGCCTCTACGCGCTCAACAACCTGCTCGTACACCTTGCGCAACTCAACCAACTGCTCGCCCATAGCCTTTGTAGCCTCGGAGAGGGTGTTCTCCTCGTAGCGCATAATCTGCTCGAGGTAGGTGCCCTTGGTGACGTGGTTGATAGCTGCAACGACCTGAAGCTGCGTTGTACCCTCGTAGATGTTCATGATGCGAGCATCGCGATATAGGCGCTCGCATGCGTAGTCCTTCATATAGCCCGAGCCACCGTGAATCTGTATAGAGTCATAAGCAACCTCGTTGGCATACTCACTCGCAAACATCTTCGCAAGGGGTGTAAAGCCATCAGCAAGGCGGTTGTAGAACTTCATCTCCTGGCGCTCCTCGGCCTCCAAAGAGCGGTCGTGAGAGATATGAGTAAGCTGCTTGTAGATGTCCACAAAGCGTGCTGTCTCGTAGAGCATAGCGCGTGATGCGAGGGTCTTTGCCTCCATGTTCTTGAGCATCTCGCGCACGGCAGCAAACTCTATAATAGCCTTACCAAACTGCTCGCGCTCCTGGGCATACTTCAATGCCTCGCGGTAGGCAGCCTCGCACAAGCCTGTAGACTGTGCTGCGATGCCTAAGCGTGCGGCGTTCATCAACGACATCACGTACTTGATGAGTCCCATCTTGCGGTCGCCAACCAACACCGCTGGGGCGTTGTTGAAGACCAACTCGCATGTGGGTGAGCCCTTGATACCGAGCTTATTCTCGATGCGGCGCACCTTAACGCCACCATCACGCTTGTCGTAGATGAGCATTGACAAGCCACGAGCATCTTTTGTGCCCTCCTCGGTACGTGCCAACACTAATGAGATGTCGCCATCGCCATTGGTAATGAAGCGCTTACAGCCGTTAAGACGCCATGTCTTAGCCTCCTCGTCCCACGAAGCCTTGAGCATAACAGCACCAAGGTCAGAGCCAGCATCTGGCTCGGTGAGGTCCATAGCACATGTCTCGCCAGCCGATACACGTGGCAAGAACTTC
>JAGBTW010000012.1 GCA_017631135.1 Alistipes sp. | reverse complement strand
TGGTTCTTGAGCTCGAATGTAACATTCTTTGCGTCGAACATCACGCGGATGGGCTCCTCCTCCTTGAGCAACACACCCTTCAAGAGGTTTGCGGGCTTCTTGGGAAGGATGAACGATGCGTTGAAGTCCACGTCGGGGCACTCTACCATCGAGCGCACGAGCTTGTGGGCGTCGGTAGCCACGAAGGTGAGCTTGCCCTGCTCGAAGTTGAAGTATATACCGTTCATCACGGGACGGAGCTCGTCATCTGCTGTTGCGAAGATTGTCTTGTTGATGCCAGCGATGAGCATGTCTACGTCGAGGAGAATATCCTTGCACTCTGCACCGATAGTGGGCATTGCGGGGTAGCTCACAGCGCTTGCGCCAGGGATAGAGAGCGAGCCACTTGCCCACTTAACACGAATCTCCCATGTGGTGTCGTTAACATCGAACTCGAGGGGCATCTCGGGGAACTCCTTGAGCGAGTCGAGCATGAGCTTTGCGGGCGCAGCAATAACACCCTCGCGCTCTACGCTTTCAACCTTGAGGTTGCCGATGATTGTTGTCTCGAGGTCAGAGGTAGTAACGGTGAGCTGGTCACCCTTAAGCTCCATGAGGAAGTAGTCGAGAATGGGGAGTGTGTTCTTATTGCTGATAACCTTACCAGTTGTTGCGAGCAATGAGAGCAGTGCTGAACTTGATACTGTAAATTTCATAGTTTTAGTCTATTTTTTGTTTTAATTAATTTTATCCTTGTTCACTCTTCGTTGTCAGAAGTGGTGAGATGTGGCAGATGGTCACAGACCGAGAAAGCGGAGTTTACCAAAGCGTAAATGAGCATTTCTCGGGCAAGCCAGATGCCGCAGATTACCGCTTATCACAACGAAGCCAACTTATCGAGAGCCATCTCAATCATGCGACGCACGAAGGGTTTGTAGTCGGTGCACGCATCCTTGGCTACGCGCTGTGCGATGATGGTGCAGATGGTTGCTGCGCGGTGACCCATGAGCGCTGCGAGGCCTGCGAGTGCCGAGCCCTCCATCTCGAAGTTGGTGATGCGACGCTCACCAAAGCGGAACGACTCAATCTTCTCGTTGAGCTTCAAGTCGTGGGGTGCAAGGCGCAACCAACGACCCTGGGGTGCATAGAAGCCAGGGGCAGCAATTGTTATACCCTCGCGCGTAGAGTCCTTGAAGAGCTCGAAAAGTTCGTCGTGCGCATTGACGAAGTATGGCGCAGGGAGCTTCTTATCCCATGCGGTATGCTCCGAGAAAGCCTCCTCGAGAGCGAGGTCGCAGACGCTGTCACGACCAGCGTAGTATGACAAGAGACCATCAAAGCCGAGCGACGTGCGCGAGAAGATTACCTCGCCCACCTCGATATCTTGCTGTATAGCACCCGATGTGCCGAGTCGCACGAGCGTGAGCTGGCGGAAGTTCTCCTTCTCTTGGCGAGTCTCGAAGTCGACATTTGCAAGGGCATCGAGCTCCGTAACAGAGATGTCGATATTGCCGATGCCGATACCCGTAGACATCGCCGTCATGCGCTTACCCTTGTAGGTACCTGTCACGGTCTTAAACTCGCGATTGGCAACCTCGCACTCAATGCTATCGAAATACTCCGCAATCATCGCTACGCGCGCAGGATCGCCCACAAGTATGACAATATCCGCCAATTGCTCGGGCTTCAAATGCAGGTGAAATATCGAGCCATCACCGTTGATTATCAGCTCTGAAGATGGTATTGTTCTCATATCGTGAAATAATTTATACTCAATTTATTTTTAATATTCGCGTAAAATTAATAATTTTGTAGGAAATAGCAAAACTTTTAACGATTTTTTAGAACACAAAAACATATTTCGGACTATGACACTTATTAAATCTATCTCTGGTATCCGTGGTACAATCGGAGGTCGTCCCGCCGACAACCTCACGCCCATCGACATCGTGAAATTCACAACCGCCTACTCGCGTCTTATCAAGGATAAGAACAAGGGCAAGCGCATCACCATCGTCGTAGGTCGCGATGCACGCATCTCGGGCTCGATGGTCGACTCGTTAGTTGAGGGCACGCTCATCGGCTGTGGCGTCGATGTCATCAATGTGGGCCTCTGCATCACCCCTGGCACAGAGATGGCCGTTATAACACACAAGGCTGATGGTGGTATCATCATCACAGCATCACATAACCCCCGTCAGTGGAACGCCCTCAAGCTACTCAACGAGCGCGGCGAGTTCCTCGACGATGCCGAGGGCAAGCAGGTGCTCGCCATGGCAGAGGATGCAGAGTGGGACTACCCCACCATCGACCACATCGGCAAGGTTGTGCTTCGCGAGGACTTCAACACCAAGCACATAGAGCAGGTGTTGGCACTTCCATTGGTCGATGTCGAGGCTGTGCGCAAGCGCAAGTTCAAGGTTGTGGTTGACGCCGTCAACTCTATTGGTGGCGTTGTCATCCCCGCACTCTTGAAGGAGCTTGGCTGCGAGGTTGTCGCCATCAACTGCGACCCCACGGGTGAGTTTGCTCACAACCCCGAGCCACTGCCCGAGAACCTCACCGAGATTTCAGAGGTTATACGCAAGGAGGGTGCCGACCTTGGTATCGTCGTTGATCCCGATGTTGACCGCTTGGCATTCGTAATGGAGAATGGCGAGATGTTTGTTGAGGAGTACACGCTGGTTGCTGTGGCAGACTACGTCTTGAAGCACACAAAGGGTAACACCGTGTCTAACCTCTCGTCATCTCGCGCATTGAGCGATGTTACCTCACGCTACGAGGGTTGCACATACGCTGCAGCGGCTGTTGGCGAGGTTAACGTGGTGAAGAAGATGAAGGAGACAGGCGCTGTAATTGGTGGCGAGGGCAACGGCGGTGTCATCTACCCCGAGTTGCACTATGGTCGCGACGCTTTGGTGGGCACTGCTCTCTTTTTGACCTACTTCGCAGGTCTCAATATGACCATGTCGGAGTTGCGTAAGACATACCCTGCGTACTATGCATCGAAGAACAAGATTGAGCTCACACCCGAGATTAACGTAGACCTCATCCTTGAGACCATAAAGAACAGATACTCAAACGAGAAGGTCAACGATATTGATGGTGTGAAGATTGACTTTGCCGAGAACTGGGTACACCTTCGCAAGTCGAACACCGAGCCCATCATCCGCGTCTATACCGAGGCTAAATCGATGGACGAGGCAGATGCCCTGGCAAAGCGTTTTATTTCCGAAATAGAACAAATCTGCAAAGCATAACAAAAGCGTAAATACATATATTAATATACTTAAAACCTACCATTATGAAACTTGCAAACGACTACATCAAGCAGAATCGCGAGCGCTTCTTGGAGGAGCTCTTCGACCTTCTTCGCATACCCTCAATCAGTGCACAGCCCTCACTCCACAAACAGGATATGGTGCGCTGTGCCGAGTGGCTCGCAGCATCGCTCGTAAAGGCGGGTGCTGACCGCGCCGAGGTGATGCCCACAGAGGGCAACCCCGTGGTATATGCCGAGAAGATTATCGACCCCAAGGCAAAGACCGTACTCGTATATGGTCACTACGACGTTATGCCCGAAGACCCCATCAACGAGTGGAAGACCAACCCCTTCGAGCCCGAAATCAAGGATGGTCGCATATGGTGTCGCGGTGCTGATGACGACAAGGGTCAGCTCTTCATGCACGCCAAGGCTTTCGAGGCTATGGTAGCAACAGACACCCTCCCCTGCAACGTTAAGTTCATGCTCGAGGGCGAGGAGGAGATTGGCTCACCCAGCCTCTACAAATTCTGCGCTGACAACAAGAAGATGCTTAAGGCAGACATCATCCTTGTGTCTGACACCTCTATGTTGGGCTTGGACTGCCCCACCATCACAGCGGGATTGCGCGGCTTGACATATATGCAGGTCGAGGTTACAGGTCCCGACAAGGATTTGCACTCTGGTTTGTTTGGTGGCGCTGTTGCCAACCCCGCAAATGTACTTGCGAAGCTCGTGGCATCGCTCACTGACGAGTTTGGTCGCGTGACCATCCCCGGCTTCTACGACGACGTGCGCATCCTCACCGATGCCGAGCGCAAGGCGATGAACAAGGCTCCATTCTCACTCGAGGAGTATAAGAAGGCACTTGACCTTGGCGATGTAGCTGGCGAGGTTGACTACACAACATTGGAGCGCACAGGCATACGCCCATCTCTCGACGTGAATGGCATCTGGAGCGGTTACACCGGCGAGGGCACAAAGACCGTCATCCCCTCAAAGGCGTACGCGAAGATCTCAATGCGTCTTGTGCCTAACCAGGACTTCAAGAAGATTGCAAAGCTCTTCGAGAAGCACTTCCGCCGCATTGCTCCCAAGAGCGTAAAGGTTAAGGTTGAGTTCTTGCATGGTGGTGCTCCCTATGTATCACCCACCAATCTGCCTGCATACCAGGCTGCAGAGAAGGCTGTGGAGGCGACATTTGGCATCAAGCCATTGCCCTTCTACTCGGGTGGCTCTATTCCTATCATCTCGGGCTTTGAGAACATCCTCGGCATCAAGTCTATCTTGTTGGGCTTTGGTCTATCGAAGGATGCCATCCACTCGCCCAACGAGAGCTACGGTCTAGACCAGTTCGACAAGGGCTTGGAGACAATACCCTACTTCTACAAGTACTTTGCAGAGGAGAAGTAACAATAACTTCTAATTGAGATAATGCCCCTAAAGTCTGATTTTAGGGGCATTATTCAAATCACCCCCTACACCATGAAACGACTACTTTTTACCATCACTGCACTCACGCTACTCGGTTGCGCTCACACAAAGGAGACATTCTATACGCAACATATCACATTCCCCGAAGGTGCTCCAGTCGACGAGAAGATTGAGATGGCGGCACACGTCGTACCATCA
>JAGBTW010000003.1 GCA_017631135.1 Alistipes sp. | reverse complement strand
TAAGTGTGAAAGCGATTCGCAAACATAGAATGCCCTATTCCCAATCGTTATTACACTATCTGGAATAGTTACACTTGTGAGGCTGTGGCAATATGCGAAAGCCATCTCTCCAATCGTCGTTACACTATCGGGGATAGTTACACTTGTGAGGATTGTGCAAAAATAGAATGCAGAAATTCCAATCGTTGTTACACTATCTGGAATAGTTACACTTGTGAGGCTATCGCACTCATAGAATGCTTGTTCACCGATTGAGGTTACATCACCATCAAAGGTGATAATACCCATGCCATTTACATAAGTATTAGACACTATATTAACATTATCAAAGGCTTCTACTTTATATGGGTTTACAACACCACCGTCAGATGAGGTATACCAAATCTCGTTATTTGCAGGTTTGTAAAGTGTAGTGCTGCCGATAAAATCCTCGGCATCTGCAATAGAGTAACTGATAGTTTTTATTTTACCCTGCTTTAACTCGAATGCAGGCAATGTAAACTCCTTGTTACCCTCGGCAAACTCAAAGACAACGACAAGATCGTTCTCGTCAAATGTAGTCGCAGGAAGCGCAACATAGAACTCCTGCACCTCGGATGTCACCTTACAATTAATATCAGCAAGAGTAATACTATTTACACCATTCTCTGTAACAACAGCCATCTTGTCGCCATTAAGATTGATGGTAACCTCACCTGCAAGCTTATGGTTTGCTGATGTAAGATGGATAGAGTTGAGTGTAAACTCATCAGGCAAAATATTCGACACCTTAAAACGCATCAATGCTCCAGAATTAACAAACGCGAAGTTATTATCCTCGGATGCTGCACTCATAAGCGCATAGCACAAACCACCATTTGTAGTGTTATAGCTCTGTGATGCCTCCAACACTGTTGTAACAACACCATTAGAGAGTGTTGCATCAGCATTATAAGGATAAACAGCATAGTTGGTCTCAATCATCGTATTATCCGAGCCTGTATAACCCACATAACCAAAGGTTGCTGTACGACCGTCTTCGGTGAGGGTCTTTATCTTATACTGACGATTGTGTGATGTGTTTGTAAAGATGGTCAACTGGTCGTTCTCATGCCACACAACCGAAGAACCATCAAGCTCGGTACGAGTGGCTTCATCAAACATAGCTACAAAATCTCCTGATGGAAGAATGTTTGATTGCACAACCTCTTCGTTCTCGGCACATGATGCAAAGAACAGAACAGCTGCAACAGCTGAATAAAGCAATCGTTTCATAGTTATAATAAGTTAATAGTTTGTTATCCTAAAATGATAATATCATCATCCTCGTCATAATCGGGAAGCTGACTACCACTACCGTTAAAACCATGCTCCACGGCAACGGTTACCACCTCTGCGTCGGGTGCGAGGTAGGACAAAAAGAATTTTGAGTCCATTGTCTATTATGTTTTAAGTTTATAATCGCACTTAAAACCGCAACAACTCCTATACGGTAAATGTTATAAAAAAAGAAAGTGTGGAGTTGATTTCCGTTTATTTACAAGAAGGTTGTGGAAAGACCTAAACTGAGATAAACGATACAATGCCCCACACTTGGATAGTATGGGTACATGCACAGAAAGTGCGTAGCTACACATAGCTATACAAGAAATGAGTGCTATTCGTTTGTCCCTCAGTTTTGAAAACTTCCACATTTTCTTGTAAGGACTGCGAAAACACTTTCGTAAAAATATGTCATCACCGAGCATAATGCCCAATGATTGTACAAATTTACGAAAAAAATCCGAAACGAACAACACTCTGCGGGACATTGTTCTAATAGAATAAAAAAAATCGCATCAAGCTGAAACCTGATGCGAGATTATAGAAAAATGTATCTTTTTGAGTTGGCTATTTTGTGCCAGAGTAGGTTACGGGGTATTCGCCACACATGAAGTTCAATGTCATTGTGTCGTCTGTGATTGCGCCAACAAGATTGGTTATTGTGAACTGCTCGAATGGTCCACCCATAGCGTAGGGAACGATACCGTTACCCGCGAGAACGTAGTGACCAACAGCACCTATGCAATCGACGCCCTCGACAACCATGTCGAGCTTGATGGGCATAGCATCGGCAAATTTCACCTTGTACATCACAAAGTTGAGTTTGCCATCCAAAATCTCGTAGTCCACCTTAACCTCATCTTGGGTGTAGAACGTGCCATCGTTCTGGTCTACGGTCATCGTGCCTATGTAGCACTCGCCCTTCTCGGGTTTTGAGGGTAGTGCGTTGTTGTCGCCATTCTCGCAAGCCACAAACGCAAGGCTCACGAGTGAAAGAATTAAAAATCTGAGTGTTTTCATAATTAAAGGGTAATATTAAGTTTTATGCCTCCGTGAATGGGTGTGCCCTTCGAGAAGAACTCCTCGCCCACGCTCTTGAAGTAGAAGACGTCATATTCGGTGTTCGTGAGGTTGCGACCCCATATTGTCAGCTCAAAGTTATTCATGCGTAGTGTTGCCTGTGCGCCCAGCATCGAGTAGAAGGGCTGGTGGCGTGTGTTAGCCTCGTTCCAATATATTGAGCCTGTGCCTCGCCAGTCGGCAGAGAGCGTGAGGCTATGCACAATGGGGTGGTTGAACCACCATAAGTATGACGCCATGACGAGTGCTGTGTGCTCGGGGGCGTAGGGTAGTCGGTTACCCGCATAGTCACCCATGCCGTCGTTATACTCCCTGAAGCGTGCGTTTGTGTAGCCATAGTCGCCACGAATAGAGAAGCCCTCATAGCCATACTCTGCGCTCAACTCCGCGCCAAAGCTGCGTGCGCGTGCCGCGTTAGACATCATGCGACCAGTGTTGTTGCCGTGGGGTAGTACGGTCACCTGCTGGTCGAAGCACTCTATCCAAAATAGTGCTGCGTCGATGTTTAGTCCCGCTGTGGGGCGAACATGTGTGCCAATCTCGAAGTTCCAGCTCGTCTCGGGCTTGTAGCGCGTAGCCGAAGCGGTGTCGTATGTCGTGCCACCTACATCGTCGAGTGCTATGCCGAGGTCGGACATCATATCGTTCATCATCTTGGATTGCAGTATGTCCGAGAATATCTGTGTGTTGAAGCCACCCGCCTTGTAGCCGCGCGTGATTGTTGCGTATGCCGAGCCACGCTCGAAGTTGTACTCCGCAGCAATCTTGGGTAGTATCTCAAAGAATAGCTGCTGCTCCTTGCCCTTAAACTCGCTGTATAGGTCGCGGTAATCGGTCATCGTCATGTCGAACATATAGGGTATGGTGGCATTGGAGTTGTAGCGCATAGACGACTGCTCCAGGTCGAAGCGTATGCCCGCCGTTAGCTGCCAGTTGCCGAGACGATATGACGACTGATGATATAATGCTGCGCCGTAGGTGGGGATGTGAAAGTCGCTGTTTATCACGAAGCTATCACCACCAATATGCATGCTGTTGTTGGGGAATACGGTGTGTATGCCCTTGTTGATATTTCCAAGGATAAGGTTATCGATGCCATCGCGCTTGAAGGTCACGGGCGAGGACATGTCGAGCCACTTTGCAAACATAAATGCGCCCGATAGCCACTGCCAGCGCTGGTTGCGGTCGGCATTGCGCAATACGAGCTCCTCGGTTATGGTGTGCTCGCACTGCATCTGCTGCATCGTGAACATCGACTTGGGTGTGAAGTCCTGGTCGAGGGTCATCACATCGTCGAGATATTGATAACTTGTGGCGCTCGAAAATAAAATCTTATCGCCCTGATATTTCGCCACGAAGCCCTCGGTTATGGCGATGCGCTCATAGCCCGCAGGGTCGTTGTATGCGATAGCCTCTGTGGTGTCAGTGGTGGGGTTGTAGTGGTGGTAGGCATAGCCTCCCTCGTCGGTGTAGCCCCATGTGAGTGAGTTGTCGAGGCTCCAGCCATCTTTTAATAACCACTGCATGCGTAGACGCGCCGAGGCATTGTTGCCACGGTCACACATTTGGTCGGTGTACATATTGCGGAAGTAGCCACCATCGTGGTTAAAGTGCGCAGCAACGGAGATGCCAAAATTGGCGGTGGGGCGGGCGTAGTATGCTGCCGAGGCGCGGTACGACGTCATTGTTGAGTACTCTGCCATAGCACGCAAACCCTGCCACAAAAGTGGAGATAGTGTGGTGATGTTCATCGCGCCACCCGAGGTGTTGCGACCATAGAGCGTGCCCTGTGGACCGCGCAGTAGCTCAATCTTGCGAATGTCGTAGAAGTCGAAGTCGTAGACATTCTTGTTCATCAGCGGTATGTCGTCAATTGTCACGCCAAGCACAGGCTGGTCGATGCGCGAGCCGAAGCCACGCACATATATCGACGATGTGATGGATGAACCATAGTCGGGCTGGTAGAAGTTGGGGGCGATGAGCGACATATCTTTGATTGACGCCACACCCATCCTCTCGATACGGTTCATCGAGAGCTCTGTTATGGCTATGGGCGAGCGTAGTGCGTCATCGCTCTTTAGTGATGATGCCGTTATCTCGATACGCTCGATATGCAGTGTGTCGGTGGGTATTGTCGTATCCTCCACCTCTGCGACTGGATTGGCAAACGCAAGCGCTAATATTGCAAACAACTCTTTCATGCTGCAAAAGTACAACGCATCATCAAAATACACAACCCCCATTTATGGGGGTATTAAATATAAAACCACCCTAAAT
>JAGBTW010000088.1 GCA_017631135.1 Alistipes sp. | reverse complement strand
CTACGGCGCAACACAAGGTCAAAGATGGTACTTGGGGGAATGAGACCCTCATCCATACCTAAACGCTTTGCCATAGAGCCTGCAACGACATTGCGCACGATAACCTCTACTGGGATGTGCTCAACAACGCGGCACAACTGACCATCATCACCAACACGCTCAATGAAGTGCGTGTTGATGTTGTGGCGGTTGAGATAGTCGAGCACCATAGATGAGATGTCGCAAGTGACGCGACCCTTGTTCAAAATCGTTGCGCGCTTGATGTTGTAGAACGCCGAGGTATCATCCTTGAAGCGCACGACAACATGGTTATCGCTGTCGGTCTTAAATATCTGCTTACTCTTACCCTCGTAGAGCATTTCTAACTCTCTCATAATAGACTCTATCGGTTAAGAAAGTAGTTGACTGCGTTAGAGAAGATGTCCTGAACCTTCTCGCCATGGATATTCTTCATAAGGTCGCGCTCGTAACGCTCCGTATGACCCATCTTGCCGAGTATCTGACCCGATGGGTCTATAATACCCTCGATACCGAAACTTGAGCCGTTAGGGTTATAGGGCGAGTCGGTAGTGGGACGGTTCTCGGCGTCTACATACTGGAACGCCACCTGACCATTGCGGAAGAGCTCCTCGGCCATAGCGTCGCTAACGACGAACTTACCCTCTCCATGGCTCACGGCGATAGAGTGAATATCACCCACCTCGAATGACTTCAACCATGGTGATGCTGTAGTGCCCACGCGTGTTGAGACAATCTGTGAGATGTGGCGGTTGATGTCGTTGCGGAACAATGTGGGCGACTCCTTGGTAACCTTACCCAAGCGGCCATATGGCAACAAGCCTGACTTAACCAATGCCTGGAAGCCGTTGCAGATACCCAACATCAAGCCACCGCGGTACAACAGAGCATGGATGGCGTCTGCCACATCCTTGTTGTTGAGCACATTGGCGATGAACTTACCGCTACCATCGGGCTCGTCACCCGCAGAGAAGCCACCGCTCAACGCCATGATGTGGCACTTTGCGATGTTCTCGGTCATCTCCTTGATAGACTCCAACACATCAGCGCCCGTGAGGTTCTTGAACACTGAAATAACAACCTCGGCACCTGCGCGCTTGAATGCACGCGCTGTGTCGTAGTCGCAGTTTGTACCTGGGAATACGGGGAGATATACGCGTACCTTATCCACTGCCTCACCCTCGTAATGCTTAACGAAGCCCTTACCATCGCTTACGCGTGTGGGCGCGCCTGCCTTACCCTTATCGGTGTATACCTTTGTGTAACGCTCGGTGTTTGCCTCCAAGAGCTCCTCCAAAGGAAGGCGTGTGCCGTTTACGAAGATAGCCTCCTCGGCAGATGTCTCACCAATGAGCTCTGCTGCGGGGTGGTTGAGCGTGCGGCGGCTCTCGACAACGATAGAGCCGTAAGAGTAGTTGTACAACATCTGCTCGTCGCACTCCAACGCTGCGCCAATCTTATTACCGAATGCCATCTTTGCGACACCCTCGGCAACACCACCAGCGCCAACAGCCCATGCTGAAACGATGTCGCCCTCCATAATCTTCTCCGACACGAAGTCGAAGTTAGACTTCAAGCACTCGGTCGAAGGCATATAATTAGCCTCAGGAGTATGACGGATGACATAAATTTTGCTGCCAACCTCCTTGAACTCGGGGCTGATGACTGTGCGTGCATCAACAGTAGTGATACCGAATGCCATAAGCATAGGGGGCACGTTGATGTCGCGGAATGTACCGCTCATAGAGTCCTTACCACCGATTGATGGCAAGCCCAACTCAATCTGCATCTTCAAAGCGCCAAGCAACGCCGCCATAGGCTTACCCCACGACTTATCGTCGGTCATACGCTCGAAGTACTCCTGATATGAGAAGCGCATCTTGTCGTAGCGAGCACCTGCTGCCACAACCTTTGCACAAGCATCAACAACTGCGTATGCAGCACCATGATAGGGGCTCCACTTCGCGATATATGGGTTGTAGCCGTATGCCATGATACTTGCCGTGTTGGTGAAGCCACCACCCACGGGCAACTTCTGCACTGACACCTGTGTCTCGGTGCACTGTGTCTTACCACCATAGGGCATCAACACTGTCGAAGCGCCAATTGTAGAGTCGAACATCTCAATCAAGCCCTTCTGCGACACGACATTGTCGTCCGAGAGGTTGGTCTTCATGCGCTTTGTGGTTGTAGCACCCTCAATCTTACGCTCGAAGGGATTTTCGTTAGCGACACCGCCAATGCGCACCTTTGTATAGTGCTTGGCACCTGCCGAGTCGATGAAGTCGCGCGAAAGGTCAACAACAACCTTATCGCCCCAATACATACGCATGCGGCGTGTGTCTGTAACATCTGCCACATATGTAACCTCTACGTTCTCCTCGTGGCAGAGAGCCATGAAGGCCTCCATATCCTTACGCTCGATAACTACGCTCATGCTCTCCTGCGACTCCGAGATAGCGAGCTCCGAGAAGTTTAATCCATTATACTTTGTAGGTACACGGTCGAGGTAAATATCCAAGCCGTCGGTAAGCTCACCGATAGCGACACTCACACCACCAGCACCAAACTCGTTAGATTTCTTAATCAAGCGAGTAACATCGCCACGACGGAAGAGACGCGCCAACTTACGCTCCTCGGGGGCATTACCCTTCTGCACCTCCGAGCTGCACTCCTCCAACGATGTAAGGGTGTGCTCCTTTGATGAGCCTGTAGCACCACCTACACCATCGCGACCTGTGCGACCACCGAGCAACAACACCACATCACCAGGCGCGGGGCTCTCGCGGCGTACATTCTCCGCCTTAACAGCACCAACAACAGCACCCACCTCCAAGCGCTTTGCCACATAGTCGGGGTGATAAACCTCGCGAACATGTGTTGTAGCAAGACCAATCTGGTTACCATAGCTTGAGTAGCCAGCAGCAGCCTTTGTAGAGATGATGCGCTGTGGAAGTTTACCCTCCATAGTCTGGTCTACGGGCTTGTAGATGTCGCCAGCACCAGTCACGCGCATAGCTTGATAAACGTAGCTACGACCTGACAATGGGTCACGGATAGCACCACCAAGACATGTTGAAGCGCCACCAAAGGGCTCAATCTCGGTTGGGTGGTTGTGGGTCTCGTTCTTGAACTGCAACAACCACTTCTCCATAACGCCGTCTACATCGACATTGACGAAGATAGAGCAAGCGTTGTTCTCCTCGCTCTGCTCCATATCATCGAGCTTACCCTGCTTCTTGAGGTAGCGCGCGCCGATGGTTGCAAGCTCCATCAAGCAGAGGCTCTTATTCTCTCTACCAAGCTCCTCGCGAATCTTACGCATCAAAGCCAAAGACTCCTCGAACTCCGCCTTCATGAACGACTCGTCGAGGGTAATCTCCTCAATCTCGGTTGTGAAGGTTGTGTGACGGCAGTGGTCACTCCAGTATGTGTCGAGGATGCGAAGCTCGGTCTCGATGGGGTCACGACCCTCGGTGCGGAAGTAGTTAACCACCTCGCGCAAGTCGTCGGCATTCATAGCCAAGCCATTGGCCTTGCAGTAAGGAGCCAAGTCCTCCTCCTTCATATCGCGGAAGCCCTCCAAAGTGGCTACGGGCTTAATCTCTGCGCTCTCGGCATCCGACAACACGTCGAGGTTCTTCTTGCGTGACTCCACGGCGTTGATGAGGTACTTCTCGATGCGCGCCATAGCAGCATCATCTACGCTCTTGTCGAAGATATAGAGGCGTGATGACTTAATCTTAACCTCGGCGTTGGGTTCGATGAGGTGCACGCAGTCGACAGCCGATGCTGCACGCTGGTCGAACTGACCAGGGAGGAACTCGACAGCCAAAGCGGGCATACCCTCGGTGTCGCACACGTCGGTAACCGAGTCGGTTACGACCTCACCAAAGACGCTATAACGGCTCTTCTCGACAAGCTCGTCCGAGAAGCCAAAGAGGTCGTACACATTGACAAAGCGCAAGTGCTCGATGTTCAAACCGAGATTCGTGTTTAGCTCACGGCGCAAGGTCTCTGCCTCGACCTGGAAACGTGAATATTTCTCAACAAATATGCGGCGATTCTTCATAATCGTTTGCTTGTTGTTATTGGGTTGTGTTTTATGGTTACAATTCTGCTTCGAGGACCTTTGCCGTCTGTGCCTTGCGGAAGGCAATCAAGCGCTCCTCCAACGCCTTGTCTGTGAGGGCGAAGATTGATGCCGCGATGAGCGCCGCATTCTTCGCGCCGTTGATGGCTGTTGTAGATACGGGAATACCACCAGGCATCTGCACGATTGAGAGCAAAGAGTCCAAGCCACCAAGTGCCGATGTGCGAATGGGCACGCCGATGACGGGAACAGTGGTCAACGCCGCTGTAACACCCGCAACATGTGCTGCGCCACCCGCGCCCGCGATGATAGCGCCAATGCCACGCTCCTTTGCCGACTCGGCATACTCAACCATGAGGTGGGGTGTGCGGTGCGCCGAAATAACGCGCTTCTCGTACTCGATGCCCAACTCCTCCAATGTCTCGACTGCGGCCTTCATGATATCCCAGTCGCTGGTAGAACCCATAATTACTGCTACTTTCATAACTTTAAGATATTTTTGTATTAACTTAATTCTCAAAAACAAAACGACCGCTAACACTCTCTATGTCAGCGGCGTATAACCTATTTATCGCTTTGATAAGTATATTTTTTTGACACACCACAAGCGTCAGTCATCTGTGTCTGTTGCGCTTGGCATACGGACTGTTGTAACGCGTGGATATGTCTTATATACTTAATCATGCAACAAAGTTAGTGAAAAAATATCAAACTAAAAATAGTGCTGCGCACATTTATCAACTTTTTTTTAACAAAGTTAAGAGACATCAAAAGCCGCAAGAGACTAAAGAGAGATAAGGAAGACAAGTGACAAAAGGGACAAAAGAGACAAAAAGGACAAAAAGGGACATAAGGGATGATACTATAAGCGTTGACTATCAACCGTTGTCCGCAACATCACTATCGTCTCTTAAGTCTCTTATGTCCCTTATGTCTCAAAAATTACT
>JAGBTW010000087.1 GCA_017631135.1 Alistipes sp. | reverse complement strand
TTGTAGCCACAGCTGCTAAAGCCGAGTGATAGCGCTGTGATGATGGCTATAGTCGCTATTGATGCAAATCTCTTCATAGATTTTGTATGCTTATATTTTTGTGTCGTCGTCGATGCCGAGTGCCTTCATGCGGCGGTAGAGGGTGCGCTCCGAGATAAAGAGCTCGTGTGCAGCCTCCTTGCGGCGGTAGTTGTGCTTCTGCAGTGCTTGGATAATCTGCTCGCGCTGCACATCCTCCTTCGTAAGCTCCTGCATGGGCGTGTCGTTAACCTCCTCAATCATGTCGTCATAGTCGTAGCTTATGCCCTTTGCGCTGCTGGGTGCGGGGAGCAGACCTACAATATCCTCGCGGTGACGCTCGGGTGCGGGCTGCTGCATGTTGCCACGCATGGCCTCGGTCATCATGCGCTTGAGTTCGTTGATGTCGTTGCGCATGTCGAAGAGTATCTTGTAGAGTAACTCGCGCTCGGTGTTCATGTTGTCGTAGTCGTTGCCACGACCATTGTCACCTATGGTGCGCACCGAGTAGCCCTCGTTGGGTAGATAGCGCGAGAGGATGTCCGAGGTGATGCTACGGCTCTGCTCGATTGCCGAAATCTGCTCTGCGACATTCTTCAATTGTCGTATGTTACCGCGCCAAGGGTTGCTCTCGAGCATGGCGCGCGCACCCTCGTCGAGGGTTATGGCTGGCATCTTGTATTGCAGTGCCACGTCGCTTGCGAACTTGCGGAAGAGTAGGTATATATCCTCGCGGCGCTCGCGCAAGGGTGGCACGACGATAGGCACGGTGTTGAGACGGTAGTATAGGTCCTCGCGGAAGCGACCATCGGCAATAGCCTTCATGAGGTCGTTGTTTGTGGCTGCCACAACGCGCACATTGGTCTTCTGCACCTTTGCCGAGCCCACACGCATGAACTCGCCCGTCTGCAGCACGCGCAAGAGGCGCACCTGTGTGGAGATGGGCAACTCGCCCACCTCGTCGAGGAAGATAGTACCTCCGTCAGCCTCCTCGAAGTAGCCCTTGCGGCTCTCGATAGCTCCTGTGAACGAGCCCTTTTCGTGACCGAAGAGCTCCGAGTCGATGGTGCCCTCGGGTATTGCACCGCAGTTTACGGCGATATATTTATTGTGTTTGCGTGACGAGTAGGCGTGTATCACTTGGGGGAAGAACTCTTTACCCACGCCACTCTCGCCAGTCACCAATACCGATAGGTCGGTGGGGGCTACGCGCATTGCCACCTCGAGCGCCGTGTTGAGCGCGGGGGTGTTGCCTATGATGCCAAAGCGCTGCTTGACCGAGAGAAGTTCGTTTGTTGTCATCCGTTTATATACTCTTTACTCGTTGTAAGTTGTTGCTTGTGTCTCTGTTAGCTCCTCAATCGCTGTCGCTTCCACTGCGAGAGAGTCGATTGTGGGCTCTGTGATTGTCACCGTGTCGCGCTCGATGGGCTGTGGTTCGATGACTACGGGCGCTGTAGGAGCTGTGGGTTGCACATCGCGCTTTTGTAGCCACACCATTATTGCTGCTGTGGCGAGTATGGCTATGATGAATAACGCCATGACACCCCATTTATTGCCCCCTGGGCGCTTGCTGCTACGACTGGAGTCCTCGCGCTTCTTATTCTTGTTGCTGTCGTACTTAAGACCACGAAGATAGGCGTCGGGCTTGCCCATGGTGAGACCCTCTTGGGTAGACTCTGCGCTGTGTCGCTTCGTTGGGCGCGCTGTTGCGGTCTGCATTGCGACATGCTGGTAGGGTGCTCGTGCTATGGGGCGCTGCACCTTGCGCTTGTCGAGGATGTCGAGTGGTGGCTTTATGTTGCCGCCGAAGACCTGTTGCTGGCGCACCTGCGCAAAGGCTATCGTGTTATTGACCTCGGCGGTGAACGTTCCCAATGCCTCGATAGAGTACTTGCCCTCGGTGGTTATGGCGTGGCGAATTTCAAATACGAAGCGGTCAATCATGCCGTTAGCCTCGAGCTCCTTTGTGCCGTATGCCATGAGCAACGAGCGAAGCACGCCATCGTCGTTGCGCATGAGCTCGGAGAAGATGATTTCTCCCGAGGACTGCTTGACAATGAACGTACCTAACTTGGGCACACAGAGACGTCTGTTGTGCTTGAGGTATTCGACAATTATGTTGGTTATCAGCTCCACTCGCTTTAAGTAAATAAATATTCGCGCAAAGGTACTAAAAAAAATTAATATGATTGCGCGCGCGAGCGTAAAAAACTATACTTATGTGGAGAGTGAGTTATGGGTGGCGTGGAAAATGGTCAATTGGCTGGTATGTACCATCCTCCAAATGGGTGTAGCAAAAGGTGTTTAAGCCATTAGTAATCACAATGTAAGGGCAGCGTAGTATGGAGTTGTAGCGCACGGCTTGAGCCATCACCGCAGCGTCAATCTTTATGTTTGGCTCTTTGCACTCGACAAGCATATATGGCTTGCTGTTGTTGTCAAAAGCCACGATGTCAGCACGCTGCGCCATGGTGTTTATCTCTACGGGATGCTCCTCGGCTATCTGCTCGGGATGAAAGCCACACTCCGACACCAAGTAACAGACAACATGTCTGCGCACCCACTCCTCGGGAGTGAGCACGAGCCACTTGCCGCGCACCTTATCAAAGACTTCGACGCGCCCCGCAGCGCCATGTCGCGCACGCAGGTGTATGGGTGGAAAGTTTAGCTTTGGGTACTCCATGTTGTTGTCCGTGGGTCTGTTAGTGACCGATGACAAAGGTAACGCTTTTTTTTGAAATTATGCGAAAGGAGTTGTATATGTTTCTTATTCTTTTTTATATAGGTAAAACGAAAACATAAAACACCGATAGCGAGCGCCGGTGTGCAGTGAGCGAGCAAGAAGAGGATAATTCCGAAAAAAATCGTATATTTGCCTGGATTTTATTTGTTAAAACGATAGTGATTATGAGAGTAAATATTGATGAGCGCGTGGAGCGTGCTCGAGGCTACTTCCTTGAGGGGTATAACTGTGCACAGGCTGTGGTCATGGCATATGACGACGTCATGGCTATGGATGTTGCAACGTTGGCGCGTATTACTGCTCCCTTTGGTGGTGGCATGGGTCGTATGCGCGAGGTGTGTGGCACGGTGAGCGGCATGGCCTTTGTTGCGGGTGCTATAGCTCCATCTGCCGACCCCAAGAACCTCGAGGAGCGCAAGAACAACTACGCTCTTGTTCAGGTATTTGCGGATGCCTTTCGTCGCGAGAATGG
>JAGBTW010000086.1 GCA_017631135.1 Alistipes sp. | reverse complement strand
TCGTGTGTCTCCGTCTCAGTTGTGATCTCTGCACCGCGTGCAACCTCGATAACATCCTTGAAGCCGATAGCCTTGATAGCACCGTAAACCTGCTCTGTGGGAGCGTTGTACTGTGAGAGGATTGATGGAGCTACGATAGCTACAACATCCTCGCCACGACGTATTGCCTGCAAGATGTCGAATACCTGTGAAATCTCGAAGATAGCACCGAAGGGGCAAGCGTTCATACACTTACCGCAGTAGATACACTTCGACTCGTCGATGTGCTCAACGCCATACTCGTCCTTTGAGATAGCACCCACGGGGCAAGCCTCCTCGCAAGGAACGGGGATGTAAACGATAGCGTGGTAGGGACATGCAGCGAAGCACTTACCACAGCTGATACACTTCTTGTGGTCGATTTTGCCCTGTGATGTATCGGGGTCGAACTCGATAGCATCCTTTGGACATGCGTGAGAACAAGCACGCGCAACGCAACCACGGCAGAGGTTTGTAATGTCATAGTTTGTGCGTACGCAAGATGAGCAAGCCTCGTCGATAACGCACATGATGTTGTCCTTAATCTGTGTGCGGTCGAGAGCAGCCTGTGCGTAGCTTGAGAGTGGTGCAAGCTCGTCGGTCTCGTCGGTCATGTCGTAGCCCAACAATGGGAGCGACTTATACTTCCACACTGCGCGCTCCTTGTGGATGCAGCAGCGACCACGCACCTGTGAGTTGCGGGGACTAAACTCCAAGGGTACTCGGTCGATTTTCTCTACGAGCTGACCCTCATTCCAGAGGCTCACAAGCTTTGTGAGAAGTCTCTGGCGTACAATCATAACGTTGTTCTTAATTGCCATATCGTTAGTAGTTAACTGTTAATTTGTCGTCTTATTGTGCTTTGAATGGAGTGTTGAATTTGTTGTATTATGGCTAATTTTGACTATAATACTCAAATTAGAACACCCTATACCGTTTTTAACTCAACAAAGGTAGTAAAATTTGTGCGAAAATAAAAATTTTATGACTCATTTTTTTATCTCTTGCACCTCTTTCTATTATGTGCGTGTGTGAGAATAGAGGGGTGTGGCGTGGTGGGGACTTGAATATATTGAGTCTTTACAACTGAAAAATGCGCTGTAAATAAGATGTTTATAGTAATAGGTCACCCTGTTTGTAACCTCGATTTTGCATCTTTGAGATAACTATGTTGCGCAGCTCGTCGGGGCGTATTCCGCCGAGCGGGGAGTGTGCGATAAGGTGGCGTGGGGCTTGTGATACCATGCGCTCGATAGCAATCGAGGGTGATAGGCGACGTATGATGTCAATCATCAGCTCGCTGTACTCCTTGATATTAAAATTGTGGTTAAAAAGGAAGCGCTCGGGGTCTTCGTTCCACTCGCGCTCCATGGCTGTGGAGTGGTAGATTTGAAGTTGGTGAAACTTCACGAAGTCGATGCCGAGAGTGTTGATGTGGCTAATACCTTCGAGGATGTCGCTACGACTCTCGTTTGGGAGTCCGATAATGAAGTGTGCACCCACATCTATGCCGCGCGCCTTTGTCTCGGCTACTGCATAAGAGGCGGTGGCGAAGTCGTGACCGCGATTTACATGGCTCAAGGTGGAGTCGTAGACCGACTCAATACCATACTCTACGGCTACATATTTGCATTTGGAAATATCCTCTAAAAGTTGGAGTATTTCGGGTGTGATGCAATCGGGGCGCGTGCCAACTATCAAGCCCGAAATGGCGGGGTGTGATATAATGGCGTTATATGTGCGCTCGAGCGTGAGTGTGTCTGCGTAAGTATTTGAACCTGACTGCATGTAGGCAACGAAATAGTCTGCACTACGACCTCGCGAGGCGTGGAAGCGTAGTGCAGACTCAATCTGTTGGGTGAGCTCTTTTGAACTCCTGCAATATGATGGACTAAATGCCTCGCCAAGACAAAATGTGCAACCGCCGTGACCCACTTTCCCATCACGATTTGGACAGCTAAAGCCAGCATCTATGGCGAGCTTTTGCATGCGACCACCAAGCTTGCGGCGCATGACACTACCATAGTCCAAATAGGGTAGTTGCTCCATCTCTTGGGTAGTCTGTTATAGGTCCTCGAGGCGTGCTACGGGTGATACATCGAGCGAGCTCAACTCACCCGCCATGTAGCGGTAATATCCCGCAGTGGCAATCATAGCCGCGTTGTCGGTTGTGAACTTCAACTCGGGGAGGAATGTGCGCCAGCCACGACGCTTGCCCGCCTCGGTGATGCCGTTGCGGAGTCCCGAGTTAGCAGATACACCACCTGCAATAGCTATATCCTTGATACCCGTAGCTTTAGAAGCCTTGATTAGCTTGTCAAGAAGGATGTCTACAATGGTCTTTTGCAGTGATGCTGCAAGGTCGGCTTTGTGCTCCTCGACGAAGTTGGGGTTCTCCTTTACGGCATCGCGCAGTGTGTAGAGGAACGAGGTCTTCAAGCCAGAGAATGAGTAGTCAAACTCGCCCTCGACATGGGGCTTTGCAAACTTGAATGCTGTGCTGTCACCCTCCTTTGCCAAACGGTCGATAACGGGGCCTCCGGGGTAGGGTAGTCCCATAACCTTTGCGCACTTGTCGAAAGCTTCGCCCGCAGCGTCGTCAATCGTTGTTCCGATAATCTCCATCTCGGTGGGTGAGTCCACGCGCACAATCTGTGTGTGTCCGCCACTAACCAAGAGGCAGAGGAACGGAAAGTCGGGGTGGGGTAGCTCGCGGTCGGGTAGATCGACAAAGTGCGAGAGTATGTGTCCCTGTAGATGGTTAACCTCCACAAGGGGGATGTTGTTGGCTATGGATAGACCTTTGGCGAACGACACGCCAACAAGGAGCGAGCCCAAGAGACCTGGACCGCGCGTGAAGGCTATGGCATCGACTTTGTCGATGGTTATGCCAGCCTCTTTCAGGGCGGTGTCCACCACGGGGATGATGTTCTGCTGGTGGGCGCGTGATGCCAATTCGGGAATCACACCTCCGTACTTTTGGTGTACTGCCTGTGAGGCGATTACGTTCGACAAGAGTGTGCGGTTGCGTATCACTGCTGCCGAGGTGTCGTCGCATGACGACTCTATGCCAAGTATAGTAATGTCCATTTTTTTTGGAATTATTTCACTCTTCTTTTCTATATTTATAGAAAAATTATTACTTTTGTAGGTTAATTGCTGTGTAATAGCAAAATTAAAACCTTCGTTTCAATGCGCAAAGTTACAAAAATATTGGTAAAGGTGCTATCGGTAATCATTTTGTTACTGATATTTTTGCCTATTTCTGTAACTCTGCTGCTCAATCTCGAGGGTGTGCAGAACTTCGTTGTGCGCCACGCTACCACCTATGTATCAGAGTCGTTGGGTACGCGTGTATCTATCGGGCGTGTCGATTTGGACTTTTTTTCTCGCGTGCGCGTACAAGGTTTTTATGTTGAGGACTACGAGCGCGACACGATGCTCTATGTCGACGAGGCGTCGGCTATGCTCAATAGCCTTAACATCAAGCGCGACGGCTTATCGCTTGGCGATGTCGATGCCGAGGGCGTTAAGTTCTATCTGCGCGAGATGTCTGATGGCGAGCTAAACATCCGCCCCATCGTTGCCAAACTGCAAAATCCAAACTCGAAGAGCAAGTTTAGGCTCTATATCGATGATATTGATGCCGAAGATTTGACCTTCCACTACACTACGTTGCGCCCTCGTACTCCAGAGTATGGTGTTGACTATGGTGATATACGCATCCAAAACATCTCGGCGCGTCTCGAGAACTTTAGTGTTGTCGAGGGTGCTGTGAGGGGTGACATCGTGAGGTTCGAGGCAAACGAGCGCAGTGGCTTCAAAATTGACGACCTGCGCGGAAAGATGCTCGTAGATAATGGTTGGATACATGTCGACGACCTGTGTGTAAAAACGCCACACTCAACGCTCTCGATGCCCAAGATGCACATCAATGGCGAAGGATGGGATCAGTACAAGCAATATATCCAGAGCGTGCAGATGGATATGAAGGCAGAGGGTGCTACAATATCTTCGGATGACATTGGGTACTTTGCACCCGCACTACGCACATGGGGCATTGTGTTGGGCGATGTGGATGCTACGTTTAGGGGTACGGTTGCTGACTTTGAGGCCACTCTTGATGATGTTGCAGTGGGCAACCATAGTCGTATAAGTGGCACGGCGCATATCACGGGTATGCCCGAGTGGCGCAGGGCGAAGTATGTCATCGGTGTGGAGAAGATGCACCTTATGACTGACGATGCCAAGATGCTCATTGGTGCAGTGTCGAAGCGCGAGTTGCCCGCCAAGGTGCTCGAGATTCTCGATAGAGTAAAGTGGGTGGATATGCGTGCTACGTTTGGCGGTAGATACGACGCCTTCAGAATGGCAGGAAACATAGCGACTGCTGTGGGTGACCTGCGCACGGATGTCAATGTGGCAAAGGTCTCTGTGGGACGCTATAGCATCAAGGGCTTGGTTAATAGCTTCGATTTGGACTTGGGTGAGCTTCTGGATAAGCCAAAGATGGGCGAGCTCAACGCCTCGGCAAACACCGCGTTGGTTATAGGCAACGCAAAGACTGGTGGCATCAAGGGTGATGTAAACGTAACAGTAGAGTCGTTCGACTATAATGGCTACACCTACCACGATGTAAGTGGTGTCGGCATGATTGAAAACAACAAGTTCTATGGCGAGGTTAGTGGCACCGACCCGAACTTGGAGTTTGATATGTTCGCGGATGTGGATTTCGACCCCAACAACCCATACTATCGCCTCTCGGCAATGTTGATGAATGCCGACTTGCACGCCTTGGGCATCAACAAGCGTGATGAGGTGTCGCGCCTCTCGGCAAACATCGGTATCGACATCAGTGGCGCTACGCTCGAGGAGTTGAATGGCTATGTGAGTATCGCCGATGCCGAGTACCACTACCCAGGTGGCGACATCTACTCTAACCGTATGCGTATAGATGTCGATAGCTCGCCACAACAGAAGTATGTACAGTGCAAGAGCGACTTCTTCGACTTCGACTTCCGCAGTCGCTCAAGCTATAGCGACCTCTATGACTATCTCTACAACTCGCTCAAAACCTATGTGCCGCTGCTCTACGATAACGCCCGCGAGGTGAAGGTGCAGCGTGGCACGGCAAGCAACGCGAGCGACTATACGGTATTCACTCTAACGGCAAACGACGAGATAAACAGCCTCCTTGATGCTATCGCTGGAGGTCTTGTCATTGCGCCAGAGACAAATGTGTCGCTCACGTTCAACCCGCGCAGCAACAACATCATCCTAAAGGGTAAGTCCGAGGCTGTGGAGTACTCGGGTCTCATCATGGCAAATGTCGAGCTCGACATCAACAACAGCAGCCGCGACTCGATGTCGATGCGCGTGAAGACCGAGGGTGTATATCGTGGTGCTACGATGCTTATGCCTACGCTCAACCTTACGGGTGGCGCACGCGAGAACCGCATCACGGTGACTGCGGGCTTCAGGGAGAACCGTCGCTCGGCAATGCTTGGTCTTGCGGCAAAGTTCAGCCGCAACGAGAATAACCGCCGTTCGATACACATCAACATCACACCGTCGCACTTTACCACCGACTCGGCGCAGTGGAAGCTCTTTGCGCGTGGCATAGACATCGACTCGTCGCGCATTGCGGTTAACGACTTGCGCATATCGAATGGTGGCGAGCAGTTGCGTATACATGGTGTGGCATCGCGCCAGCGCACCGACTCGATAGAGCTTACGCTTAAGGAGTTTAACATCTCGCCCATATCGCAGATAATATCGCGCTGGGGATATAACATCGAGGGTATTTCAACGGGATATGCAACCGTCAAGTCGCTCTTTAATAACCCCGAGATTGAAGCGCGCATAAGCCTCGATGACATTGCGGTGAATGGCTTGTCGGCACCACCCCAGGATATAATCTCCGACTGGGACTTCAAGGAGAACCGTGCGCGTGTGCTTGTCTGTGACCGTGGCACGCAAGATACGCTTATTAGAGGATACTACCAGCCAAGTGCTGCGCGTTACTATGCAAGTGCTCGCATGCGTGGTCTCAAGGCGGAGCTTATACAGCCCTTCCTTGTTGGCATCGTCTCGGATATAGAGGGCGATGTGGCTGTGTCTGCAACCATCCGCGGTGAGGGTCGCCAGGCGCACCTCAATGGTCGCGCTACGCTTGAGAACCTCGCTACGACGGTGGACTACACCAAGGTGCGATACAGAGCTCCCTATGGCGAGTTGAGAGTTGAGGATAACCACATCTATGCCGACAACATCGAACTCTTCGACCCGAAGGGTAATAAGGGTACTTATAAGATGGATCTCGACCTTAACCACCTCTCGAATGTTGTCTACGACATATCTATCGGTGCGGATAACATCCTTGTGCTCGACACCGAGGCCAAGGATAACGACCTCTTCTATGGTCATGTTTTTGCTACGGGCTCGGCAGAGTTTAGGGGTGATAAGCGAGGCATAAAGATGGATATTGAGGGTACAAGTGCTGGTAACTCACACTTCTACATGCCTCTGTCGGGTAAGGAGGATGTGTCGTATGCCGACTTTGTGAAGTTCCGCGTAAGCGAGGTGCAGGGGCCCGATACCACGGCGTTCCTCACACGACGCATGTTGGCATACGAGCGCAAGCACCGCCCAGTGAATACCATCGGCAGTGTGATGGACATCGACATGACGCTTAACGTCTTGCCCAACATCGACATGCAGCTTGTTATCGACCCCACCGTGGGTGACATCATCCAGGGTCGAGGCACGGGACAGCTTACGATGCATATTGTCCCCAAGGCAAATATTTTTGAGATGCGCGGTGAGTATGTCATCAGCGAGGGTGACTACCTCTTTACGTTGCAGAATATTTGGCACAAGCTCTTTAAGGTTGTGCCGGGCTCTACGGTGTCGTGGAATGGCGACCCCATGGGCGCTATACTCGACATCAATGCTGTGTACGAGACCAAGGCGTCGCTGAAACCCCTTGTCGGCAACTCGCTGCAGGGTATCGACACCTCGCGCGCTGTGCCTGTGGAGTGTTATATAAAACTTACGGACGACATGATGTCGCCAACGGTGACTTTCGATGTGAACGTGCCCAACGTAGCTCCCGAGATACAGACCGTCATCAGCAAGGCACTCAACGACCAACAGTCTATCGCTACGCAGATGTTCTGGCTGTTGGCTGCCAACACCTTCTCGTCGGAGGATACAGGAGCTATGGGTGCTTCGCTCTCTGCAACTACGGGCTTCGAGCTACTCTCGAACCAGTTGAGCAACTGGCTCTCGGGTGATAACTACAACATCGTGTTGCGCTATCGCCCGCGTACCGAGCAGACGGGTGACGAGGTAGACTTCGGCTTCTCGAAGAGCTGGCTCGATAACCGCCTTATTGTCGAGGTCGAGGGTGGCTACTTGTCGGACGAGGCGCTGCAAGCAACCGAGAAGGCGTCTAACTTCGTGGGTGAGGCATTCATAACATGGCTCATCGACCCCGATGGTGCATTCCGCCTCAAGGGCTTCACGCAGACCATCGACCGCTATGGCGAGAACCAGGGTATGCAGGAGTCAGGCGTGGGTGTATACTATAGCGAGAGCTTCAACACCTTCAAGGAGCTTGGCGAGAGCCTCAAGAATCGCTTCAAGCGTGACAGCGTTGCGCGTGCCGAGCGCATGGAGCGTCGCAAGGAGGAGCAGGCGGCGCGCAAAGAGCGTCGCGAGGCGCGAGAGATGGTGCGCAAGAGCCCTCCAGTGGTTGCAACGAAGGAGGAGCAGTAGGCCGAAAGCCTATTTCGTAAAAAGAAAAGAGACTAAATAAATTAATAACTAAAAAACCGTTTTAACAATTATGATTAACATTCTTGCTACTACACCCAGTGTAGAGACACAAGCGCAGATTGATTCGCTTGCCCTTGCTAACGAGATTATTGAGCCTGCAGCAGATAAGGCTGTCGAGCAGACCGTAGGCTTTTGGGACTTGTTCCTTGGTGGTGGTTGGCTCATGTGGGTGCTCGTGGCTTTGGCTTGCGTCATGATATTCATCTTCGTTGAGCGCTTCCTCGCTATCCGCAAGGCTACGACCATCGACAAGCACTTCATGAACCGCATCCGCGACTTTATCTCTGAGGGCAACATCGACGCAGCCATCGACCTCTGCCGTCGCACTAACTCGCCCATCGCACGCATGGTGGAGAAGGGTATCGAGCGCATTGGTCGCCCCATGGGTGACATTCAGACATCTATCGAGAATGTGGCTAACGTTGAGGTTGCCAAGCTCGAGACAGGTCTGCCTTGGTTGTCATCTATCGCTGGTGGTGCTCCCATGATTGGTTTCTTGGGTACAGTAGTGGGTATGGTGCAGGTATTTATCAGCATGTCGGCTAACCAGTCGGGCACTATCGAGCTTGCACAGCTCTCTTCAGGTATGTATGTGGCTATGGTGACTACTGTGGGCGGTCTTATTGTAGGTATCCCCGCATACTTCGCCTATAACTACCTCGTAGCGCGCATCGAGAAGCTCATCTTCAGAATGGAGGCTACGACAATCGCCTTTATGGATATTTTGAACCAGCCCGTACAAAAATAGTTGAAGCCATGGCAATAAAGAGAAGTTCAAAGACCGACCCTACGTTCTCGGCATCGTCGATGACCGACCTCATCTTCTTGTTGCTGGTCTTCTTCATCCTCGCTACGACGCTCATCAACCCCAACAACGCTGTGCGCCTCACCCTGCCCTCGTCATCAAGCTCGGAGGGTGACCCCTCGGTAATCTCGCTCTCGGTGGTGGGTGACAAGACAAGTGCTTCGGGATACAAGTATGTTATCAACAACGACGAGACATATACCGCCGTGTCGGAGGTTGCCGCAGCATTGCGCATACACTATGCACCCTTCGTGGAGCGTGCAGAGGAGGAGAAACCCTATATCTCGCTGCGCTGCGACGAGAAGGTTACCGTTGATGCCCTCGTAGAGATTATCGACCTCACGCGCGAAGAGAAGTACAAGATGGTGCTTGCAACAAAAGATAAGAAGTAAGGAGAGAGTATAATGGAGTATTATGATCCCATAGATCGCAGCTCGCGACGCATAGCAGCCGTTGTCACGCCCATAGTCATGGCGCTCTTGGCGGGTGTTATGAGCCTCGTAAGCTTCGATGTTAATGCCGGAGGTGATACGCCCCCGCCTGTGGAGATTATCTTTGAGGAGGAGCCGCTGCCCACTCCCGAGCCCAAGCCTGCGCGTCAGCAGAGCGCGCCCACGGACCAGCGCCGTGATAAGGCCCCTGCACACGAGAAGGAGGCAAAGAGCGAGAGTAGCAACCAGACAGCTGGTGAGGCCGAGAAGACAGAGACCGTGAACCCCAATGCGCTCTTCAAGCCCGTTACGGGTAATAGTGCCGAGCAGGTGCCTGTGGGTAACCGCCTCGCACCCGATGGCGAGAAAGAGCAGAATAAGGGTGAGGGCACGGGCTATAACCTTCAGGGTACAGACCAGCTTGATGAGGGTTTGCAGGGTCGTGGACTACGCGAGGGACTACCCAAACCATCGAAGAACTATAAGACGGCGGGTATCGTCGTTGTGTACGTCACCATCGATAGCAACGGTAGTGTGCAGAGTGCCGAGGTGAACCTTCAGGGTACAACTACGGCAGATGCTACGCTTCATGACCTCGCTCTAAAGGCTGCGCGCAAGGCGAAGTTCCGTGCGAGCGAGCGCACGCTGCAGGGTGGCACTATCACCTATGAGTTTAAGTTGGAGTAGCATCCAGCATAAATGTTAAGAATTGATACTATGAGAGCGTTTTTGATGTGCTTTGCACTGCTTATGTCGAGCATTGTTGCGCGCGCAGACCAGCCCAAGGGTGCTGATATAGAGTTTCAGACCAAGGTTGTGGATTTGGGTGTGATGTCGCGCGACGATGATAGGCAGATTGTGCGCCTGTCGTATACCAATACGGGCGATGTGCCGTTGGTTGTTACCGAGGTGCGCACAACATGTTCGTGCACCACTGTGCAGTACGACAGAAAGAAGGTGTTGCCCGCAGAGCGTGGCGTGATAACCATCACCGTGGACCCCGCCAAAGCACCCGAGGGTAGCTTCTACCGCGTGTTGCAGGTATACTCTACGGCTGTGAGCGGCGTGCAGCATATAACGCTAAAAGCAGAAATAGAATAAAAAGAGATAGTATGGAGATTAAGAGATTGGTTTTTAACCCATTTAGAGAGAATACATATGTCGCTTGGGACGACACAAAGGAGTGTATCATCATCGACGCAGGTAATATGGTTGCGGGCGAGAACCGCATCCTTGGCGAGTTTATCGAGGCACACGGACTAAAGCCCGTCATGGCGGTTAATACTCACGGACATTTTGACCATGTTGGTGGCGTGCAGTGGCTCAAAGATACTTATGGCGTGCAGTTCGCTTGCTCGTCAAAGGATAAGTTCATCATCGACAGCACTGCGGGTGGTACGATGTATGGACTAAAGTGCAACCCTGTGCCCCCTATCGATGTCGACCTCGACACCGTTGGCGAGGTTAGCTTTGGTAACACACGCTTGCGCGTAATCAAGACCCCAGGTCACACGCCAGGTCATGTGGTGTTGTTCAACGAGGCGGATAAAACATTGTTTACGGGCGACACGCTCTTTAGAGAGAGCATCGGTCGCACCGACCTACCTGGTGGCGACTACTCGTGGATTATGAAGTCGATACTCGAGGAGGTTGTGCCCCTGGGTGACGATGTCACAATCTATCCTGGTCACGAGGACTCTTCGACAATCGGTCACGAGGTGTTGTACAACCCCTTTATTGTTGAGGTGCTAAACAATGAGATTAACTACAAAGGATAGGCTCTATGCGTATAGATATTATTACCGTTGTGCCCGAACTCTTGGCTTCACCCCTTAACGAGTCGATATTGAAGCGCGCCCAGGAGTCGGGACATGCCGAGATTTATGTGCACAACTTGCGCGACTATACCGACGACAAGCGTCGCACGGTTGACGACTACCCCTTTGGTGGCGAGGCGGGCATGGTCATGAAGATTGAACCCGTCTTCCGCTGCATCGAGAAGCTTAAGTCGGAGCGCGACTACGACGAGATTATCTTCACCTCGCCCGATGGCATCACCTACAACCAGCACGAGGCAAACCGCCTCTCGCTAATGAAGAACATCATCATCCTTTGCGGTCACTACAAGGGTATCGACTATCGTATTCGCGAGCACCTTATCACTCGCGAAATATCTATCGGTGACTATGTGCTTACGGGTGGTGAACTTGCGGCATGTGTCATCGCCGACTCTGTTGTGCGCATCATTCCTGGTGCTATTGGCGACGAGGCGTCGGCACTCACCGACTGCTTCCAGGATAACCTCCTTGCACCCCCTGTCTATACTCGCCCTGCCGAGTTTAACGGCTGGAAGGTGCCCGATGTATTGTTGTCAGGTCACTTTGCCGAGATTGAGAAGTGGCAAGATGAGCAGG
>JAGBTW010000085.1 GCA_017631135.1 Alistipes sp. | reverse complement strand
TCCAAGTAAAACAAACGTTCTTTAGGTGGTTATAGCAGTGAGGTTCCACCTCTTCCCATTCCGAACAGAGAAGTTAAGCTCACTCACGCCGATGGTACTGCCTATTTAGGTGGGAGAGTAGGTAGCCGCCTCTTTAAGCCGAATCCAATAAGGGTTCGGCTTTTTTGTGTTTATACACAAATGCCGAACCCTTCTTCGGCTTAAAGAGGCGGCTATATGCCGCCCCTCATATTTACAATCCTCCCCAAACCCCTCCGTTTGAAAAGGAGGGGCTTGTTGTAAGTCTATGACTTACCTCACCACAGGTGAGGAGACATAAGGGACAATAAGAGACAAAAGAGACAAAAGTGATGCCGCTATCAGCGTTGATGCTATGTGTCATGCTGAACGTTAGTGAAGCATCTCCTCGCTGACAACACGCTATAAAGGCTGTCAGTGGTCGGCTTTGAGGAGATCTTTCGCTTTGCTCAAGATGACGCTGTTGGTATGTTCAAGACTTCGCTTAAGTCTCTTAATGCGGGTTACAAAAATGTAACCCGCAAACTCGATTGGGGAGGGGAGGAGTAGGCAGTGGTTGTGATGAGTATTGGGGTAAGAGTGTTGTTTGAAGAAGTGAGGAGTAGAAAGTGTAGTTATGAGTAGTTGTGAGAGGAATAATTCGATAATAGTGGTCTAATATGCCGAATATCAGCATGTTATGCTTGTTTCCGCGTTGTGCAAAAATCGTCGTTGTAACTCATTGATTATCAGGTATATGAAAAACTTGTAAAAATTGATTTTTCATAGTATTGATAATCAATGAGTTATACCCCCCCCCGCGGAAATATTTGAGGCTCAAAAATTTGGTTTTAGGCTTGTTTGTAGTCTAACTTTGCAGTAGCGAAAGGCACAAGTGAAAATTAATTATCAATCAAAACTAAATTATTATGAAGTACATTAAATTCTTATTGCTCTCGTTTGCAGCAGTTATAACTATGGCATGTGAACCCAATCTCAATCAGGTCTATGAGGTGCAGAAGTTCCCTGAGGATGCGTATTACAGGGGCGACCTAGTGCAGCAGGTGGGCGAGGAGCATGCTACCTTCTTTGTTCATGTTGAGTTGCACAAGCAGGATGATGGTCGCTATTTGTTAACGCTCGGTCCAGAAGGCACGGACATCCAGCATGAACCACAGTTTATTATATTCAAGAATCTCGAAGGCGACTTGGTCGATGGTTCTTTGCCGCTTGCTGCCGAGAATGTGGTCGGCACGATCAATCTCGGAGAGCATACGTTTGTATCGCTCAGTGCAGAACTTACTGCCGATAGAGCCATCATTGCGCTTGACTTTGGTGACGATAAGGTGTGGAGCTGCGAGGTTGATGCAGTGAAGCACATGTTGGAGTAGGATAGTTTTTATTTGACTTAAGTATTTCTAAAGTAATATGTTATGAAACGTGTATTATTTGCCATTGTATTGCCTTTCGTGTTGCTCTCTTGTGGAGCGTTTGAGGAGGTTAACATGGGCTATCCCGAGTCAGTAACATTTTCAAAGGAGGGTGGCGTGGAGTATATCTCTGTGGATGATGCTAAGGCGTTCCGTAGCATAACCGTCATCGACTATGAAACTGCGGGCGAGGGTATGTTTATAAGCAATGACGGCTATGGTGGCTACTGCGAGTATGAGTGGTTACGCGCGGAGTCGAATTGTAGTAAAGAGTTGCGGATTATCGCCCAACCTAATACTACTGGTAAACCACGCACACTTTGGGTAGAGTTGTACTCTGGCTATAAGTATCATGTGATTAAAGTTGAACAGTTGTAAAACATTATGAAACTATAAGTTATGAAAAAGTTATTTTTTGTTGTGATTGCTGCAGTAACAAGTGTTGCTCTCTCATCATGCGCCATTGAAGATAATCCAGAGATTAGATTTGACCTTCAGCAGTTGAATGTCGATGCGGAGGGAGGTGACTATACTATTAAGGTAACCTCTACGGGTATCGATAACGTGAATATCTACTTCTACAATCTTGAGTATGATGAGGATGGTAATCTACAACCTGGCGAGCAGTGGATTACTCTAAACGAGGTAATCTACGATTATGATGAGAACGCAACGCGTGACCTTCCATTATTCATATCAGGTGTAGATATCACTGTAGCGCCAAACACAACAGGTGTAACACGCAAAGCGCGCATCTATGCTGAGAGTTATAACAAAACTGACACCATAGAGATTATTCAGCTTGCAAACTAAAGTTGTAAATATTCCTAATACATTATATTATGAAAAAGTTATTTTTTGTGGCAATTGCCTTTGTGGCATTGGTGTGCGTGAGTTGTGAGAACACAATCTTCCCAGGCAAGATTGAGGATAAACCTTTTATTGAGTTCTATGATGAGTCTGTAACGGTGGATGCAGATGGTGGTGAAATGGTTATCCCAGTATTATCTACGGGTGTGGATAATGTAAATATCAGCTTCAGTTATTTCGACCGTTGGGAGGTAGACCCAGAGAGTGGTGACCTAACGCCAGAGGAGGGTTGGATCAAGCTCGTTAAGGTGATTGACCAGCATGATGTCCCAACGCGAGCTCTCGCTAGATGGGACTCGGGCATCTGCATTGTTGTAGAGCCAAATACGACAGGTTATGAGCGTAAGGCGACGATTTCGGCACAGAGCTTTATGTTGAGCGATACAATCGAGATTGTGCAGAGCGCTGAATAATTTGGAATAACTTATATATTGGTCAAAAGGTATAGTAAACGCATGCTTTTTGACCAATATATCTTTTATGTATATATGGGCTATTTGCTGTCTGTTATGGGAGTCCACTCGGAGATTTGTTTGCCGAAGTAGTCGAAGAGGGCGTGGTGACCCTTATTGACAACGCGCGAGATGCCGTTGTCGAGGTTGAACTCCACATTGTGGTATATGGGCTCGAGGATATACTTGCCGCTGCGGTCGATGATGCCCATCTTATAGTCGAAAGTCTGCACTACGGAGCGGTCCTCCATGAAGTCCGTAGCGCTGTGGTATATGTCCTCGATAACGATATTACCCTCGCCATCCTTAAACCCTGTGCCCATATTCGATGTGAAGCGGTGCAGTCCCTCGCACATCTCGTAGACCGTATGTCCATTCTTATCCTTGCAGCAGCCGTACGGTGCATACTCCTCGTCTACGCGACCATCGACAACATCTGCGAGTGAGCAGCGGTCGATAAGTTCGCGCAGCTTGTTGAATGCGTCGACATCGTTGCCAGCGCCCTGCGACGCGTAGTAGGGACGTATGACATGCCAAGCATACTTACGGTCGACGATGATGTTGTCGGGGTGCATGTTATTAACGCTCATATCTATATCCTTGAGCTCTTGTTCGAGCTGCTCGAGGCCTTGAAGGAGATGGCTGCGAGTGAAGGTGTAGAGAGCCTCGGAGAGGAGTGTGCCCTCGGGGAGGTGCTCCGAGACGATGCTGCAGCGGTGGTTGCCCAAACCTGTGCAGAGCATCTCGTTGCTATAGAGCGTAAGTGAGCCTATGCATCGACTCTTCTTGGGGAGCACGCCGATAGCGCGCTTGGTCATATCCATGGAGTAGCGTGAGATGGGCGCATAGAGCATTATGCGCTTGCCATAGTGGCGCACCTCGCATTCGGAATAGTACTTCGAGTTAGTTAGCGTGCCAGGGTCAAACTGCGCTGCCGCGAAGTAGCGGAAGCACATGTCGGGGTGCATAAGCGCATTGCGAAACTGCATGGGAGTGCAAATATCCATAGTCTACATTTGTCTAATACGGTGGCGGCTCTCGGTGCCTGAATTGAGCAACGACATGAGGTCGACGGGTGCAAAGTCCATCATGAAGCCACGATAGGGGCCTCGGTGGTTGAGCTCCATAAGGTATGCCATCTCGCCCTCGAGACACTTGGGTATGAGGCTCGACATCTTGAAGAGTGTCATAGCGTCGCGATTGGTGCTGCGATATTTGCTTCTGTGGGGTAGCGCTACGCGTTGGTCGATGGGGTTTGAGGTGAGCAAGACGTTGAAGAATAGCGTGTTGCCATCCGTAGTATTTGTCTTTGTTATGCGCTCCGATATGTCCATCAGTGCGGCGGTGTTGCTGTCGTTGCCCACGCCATCGGTGATGTTTATGACGATGGGTGGGAAGCAGTCCCTATTGTCGAGGTCGCGACACCATGCGTCAACAAGCGAGTAGGCATAGGCGAGTGCCTCGCACATGGGCGTAGCACCTCCTGCGCGTGGTTCTATCCACGGTCTGTAGGTTATGTTTATGTCGCGTATGCCGTCGGGAAAGGGTATGTTGTGCACGGTGGTGGTCTTGGGCATGGGTGCCATATCGACCAACTTATTCACTGGCACGAAGCCCTCGGAGTCGCCAGGGAGGAGCGAGCGCACCTCGTCGTGTGAGTAGCCTATCACCGCGATGTCGTAGTAGTTGCGCACAAAGCCATGGCGCGTTGCGCGCTCGACGAGTTCGTCAATCATCATGTTGCATGTGATCTCCACAACCTCCATCTTCGAGCGATTGAGTGCTCCAATATAGTTGGGTTGCAGCATCGACAGAGAGCAGTCAACGAGTATGAGTATCGCTGCACGCCTATTGTGTGTTACAATCTGTCTATACATGGTCGCAGAGAGGTAGATAGAGGGGTTTATTAATATTAGTAATACAAAATTAAGAAAAATGTTATAAAATGTGCGACATATAGAATAAAAATTTAACGTATTGGCGGTGTAGAGGTGTTCTTAAAATAAAATAGGACTGCCCGACATATTTATCGGACAGTCCATGAGTGTTAAGCGTCGCGGATGCGTCGCTATAACAAGAATTACTTCAATACGCCGAGCTTCTTGCCAACCTTAACAAATGCCTCTACGCAACGGTCGAGCTGCTCAACAGTGTGACCTGCTGACACCTGAACACGAATACGAGCCTGACCCTTTGGTACAACGGGGTAGTAGAAGCCTGTTACGAATACACCCTCCTGCTGCAACTCTGCTGCGAAGTCCTGAGAGAGCTTAGCATCGTAGAGCATAACAGCGCAGATAGCTGACTGTGTGGGTTTGATGTCGAAGCCTGCAGCAACCATCTTGGTGCGGAAGTGCTCAACGTTTGCAACGAGCTGATCGTGAAGCTTGTCGCTCTCCTCGAGCATCTTGAACATCTCGATAGATGCACCTACTACTGCGGGTGGCAATGAGTTAGAGAAGAGGTATGGGCGTGAGCGCTGGCGGAGCATGTCGATAATCTCCTTGCGGCCTGTTGTGAAGCCACCCACAGCACCACCAAATGCCTTA
>JAGBTW010000011.1 GCA_017631135.1 Alistipes sp. | reverse complement strand
TCATATTGAGCGTAAGCGAAATATCTCGCGGGCAGTACGACAGTTGACCGTCTCATAGACCTCGAGATGTTTCACTTCGTTCAATATGACAACATTGATTATCAGGGTATTACTAATTGCTAATTACTCATTACTAATTTTTATTTCAGAACCCTCCCTTATTTCTCTCATGTCCCTTATGTCTCTTGAGTCTCTTGAGTCGTGTTTGCGGGTTACATTTTTGTAACCCGCAAACGCATGGGGCATAGGGATAGGGTGGCATAGTGGTAGTAAAGGGTCGTAGAGTGATTAGTGAATTTAAGTTTAGGAAGGTTAGGGAGATTAAGGAATTTAATGAGTTTAGGGTTTTAGCTAATACACTTTAATCTCTATACCCACTAATCTCCTTAAATTCCATACACTCTCTACCTATAAACCAAGCCTTGCTTGTGCCATACAAAGCGAAGCGCGTCTTTCAATCAATAATTTTCTGTGATTTTTCATGAAAATAGTTTTTTTTTCATTATCTTCGCATCGTGAAATAGTGTCTGCATGCATTGCAAGGTGTGTTTAGTGGGGTGATAACTCAATATTTTCGCTCGGCGTGCGTTAGTGATGTGGCAGTTACATAGAGGTGTAAACAACTTTTTACTTTTATTTAATATTAACAAACAATCAATTATGAAAAAGTTTTTTTCAATGATGTTGATCGCTGCAGCTGCACTCTCTTTCGCAGCTTGCGATACGATTACTCCTGAGGGTCCAGAGCCAAACAAGCCTACTGGCAACGAGAAGCTCGAGACTCCCGTTCCTACAGCAGAGGCTGGTGACACATTCTTCACAGTTAGCTGGGAGGCTATCACTGGTGCTGACTCTTACACTTTGAACCTCAAGGGTAAGAACTACACTACTGCAGAGACATCTTACAAGTTCGAGAACTTCAACGCTGGTGAGTACACTGTACGTGTTAAGGCAGTAGGTGAGGGTTACAAGGATTCTGACTTCGGTTCAGTAACCGTAACTTTGACTGGTGCTACTGATGTTGACTGGTTCACAGTTACTGCACAGCCTGCAGCAGTGAACGAGGAGAAGGGTTATGGTCCTTACAACGCTATCGAGTTCACATGGAAGGGTACAGAGCTTTCAGCTCTTGCTTATGGTCTCTACTACACTGACAACTTGATCGGTGTTTCAGAGTCAGACATCAAGAAGGCTCTTACAGAGGTTGATGCAGATACTCTTGCTGATGTAAATTCAGAGGAGGGCTTCTCTGGCGTATTTGGTCCTATCGACGGTGGTACTACTTTCTCAATGTGTCTTCTTGCAACTAACGCACAGGGCGTTGAGTTCTACGTTGTTAAGGAGGTTACTACAGAGACTGCAGAGCCCAGCGAGGCTGCAAAGGCTTGGATAGGCACTTGGGAGGTTAACTCTACAAAGGTTTACTCTATCAACGACAAGGGTGAGGGTACTTTGCTCGACGGCGCAGAGACATTCACTGTAAACATCACTCCCGATGCAAGCGATCCTAACTATGTTGTTATCGATGGCTGGAGCGTACTTGGCGAGGGCTTCATCACTTACGGTGAGGTTGAGGACAACACTCTCTACATCTTGAACGGTACTAACCTTGGTATGAGCCAGGATGGTGCATACTACTACTACTGGTTGGGTTGGTATGACTTCGGTATCTCAATCGATGGCTACCCCTCAAACGTAGTAACAATGAACGGTGAGACTGCTACATCTACAAACCAGATGACATTCTACGATGAGAACAACGCTGAGGTTCCTGTTACTTGCTTCGCATCTGACGTATTCGGTGTAACCGATGCTGGTAACATCTACTTCCTCATCGAGGCATTTCCCGGTGTATACCGTTCTGGTGACATGACTTGGACAAAGAAGGCTGCTGCTGCCGAGGCTGCAAACGTTGACGTTATGGGCTTCACTCCTACAGCTCTCAAGTCTTCAGTTGTTCTTCGCTAATCCGTTAGCAGGAACGTTATAGCGACTGCCCCGCCTTTCGGTGGGGCAGTCCTTTTTGTATGGAGCAATGAGTAATTAGCAATTAGTAATGATACTTTCAATGTCATTCTGAACGAAGTGAAGAATCTCTCGGAGAGTACTGACGTTCGACTGCTGTGCTATCCCATAGATCCTTCGCGTTGCTCAGGATGACAAAACATAGCGAGGAGATTGCCACGGGCTAAAGCCCTCGCAATGACAGCGTATAACAACTCCTCGCAATGACGACATATTATTCTGCATGTAAATAATTACCAAAAAAAATGAGGCGGAATAGTGCTCGTTTCAAAAAAAAATAGTACATTTGTGATTACAAAAGAAGAGAAATTGGTTGTACTATGGACTACGTTAAGGAATTAGAGAAATTTGCACCCGCGCACACTGATGCGCAGGTGGCAAAGGAGGTTGCTAAAATCAAGATGGCGGCAAACCGTAATGGCAATGTTGATGTCTACAAATTCTGCTACTCGGCGATTGACCTCACAACACTTTCGTGTACCGACTCTGTGGAGTCTGTGCAGACATTCGTGCGCAAGGCTGTGGACTTCTACGAGAAGTATCCCCACATTCCTAACGTGGCATCTATATGTGTATACCCATCCTTCGTCGAGACCGTGGGTCTCGAGATTGACGGCACACCCATGCGCATAACAAGTGTGGCTGGTGCCTTCCCCGCATCGCAGAGCTTCGTAGAGGTTAAGGCCCTCGAGGTGGCTATGGCTATCGAGAATGGCGCAGACGAGATTGACATTGTCCTCAACCCAGGCATGATGCTCTCGGGCCACGAGGCAGAGGCTGCTGGCGAGGTGGAACTTCTCCGCGAGGAGGCAAAGGATGTGGTGCTCAAGGTCATCATCGAGTCGGGCGCTCTCAAGACCCCCGAGCTCATCCGCCGTGCATCACTCATCTCTATGTTCGCAGGTGCCGACTTCATCAAGACATCAACTGGCAAGATTGACGTTGCAGCAACCCCCGAGGCGGCATTCGTTATGTGTCACGCCATCAAGGACTACTACAACCTCACTGGTCGTAAGGTGGGCTTCAAGGCCGCAGGTGGCGTAAAGAGCCCCGAGGATGCAGCTCTCTACTACACCATTGTCGAGGAGATTCTTGGCAAGGAGTGGCTCACAACCGACCTCTTCCGCATCGGCGCGTCATCAGCAGCGAACAACCTTATCTCAGCAATCGAGGACAAAGACATCAAATACTTCTAATTTGTTGTGATAAGCCGCAATCTGCGGCACATCTCTAAAAGTAAACCACCCAAGACTGTACGTCAAAGTACTATCCTTGGGTGGCCTCTTTTGTGATGCACCGCATCTCACGGCTTCTGACAACAAATTGGTGTTGTGCTGCCTATCCGCATTTTTTTTGTCGAGCGTTGTATCTACTACCTTTTGACAAGAAATTTGGTGTGATAAGGGGGCATTCTCGACCCATCCCTAAAAGTAAACCTCCCAAGGCTGTACGTCAAAGTACTATCCTTGGGAGGTCTCTCTTGTGTCTCTTTATTCCACACATTGCAACGATCTTTTTTCTTATTGAGGTGAGCGGTAATCGTGAAATTTTATATAAATTTGCGTTGTTATCACTGTTGAACTTACACAACACCCCATTTATAGAGCATGAGGAGAGTAGCGTTTATATTTATAGCAATCGTGGCGATGGCTGCGACAGCGTGCATTAACGAGGATATGCCCAAACGTAAGGATGTCGTGAGGGTGGGACACACGTTGCCCGACTTTAGCGTCGTAATGAACAATGGCGAGGTGGTGACAGCCGACATGCTGCGCGATGGGGTTTCGGTAATTGTCTTTTTCCACACGTCGTGTCCCGAATGTCAGGAGCTCTTGCCACAAATGCAGGCTCTCTACGATGAGTACACCGAGCGTGATGTGACCTTTGTGCTTATAAGTCGCGAGGAGACAGCGGAGTCCGTATCAGCCTTTTGGGCGCAACATAATCTCACGATGCCATATTCACCACAAGAGGACAGAACGATATACGAGCTCTTTGCAAATACGCTTATTCCGAGGGTTTATATAAGTGATGATGGGGTAGTGCAGGCGGTGTTTGACGACAATCCTGTGCCGTCGTATAATGACATCGAAATTGCTTTGAACGGACTTTTATAGTCCGTTTTTCTTGATATGCTGTCTATATGGCGCAATCACAATAAAAAGGAGTGTTAGGCGCTATATGCAAAACGTGTTGACGTGCACGACACTCTAACCCCAATAAAACACTAAAGGCGACCCGAAGGTCGCCTTTAGTATTAGTTCCCGAGGGAAGCTAATCCAAAATTATTTCTGTGCGAAGAATGCCTTAATCTCCTCATCCTCCAAGATGTTCTGTGTCTGGAAAACATAAGCACCAGTCTTCTCTGACTTAACCATCTTGATGCACTTTGTGTACTTCTTTGCATTACCCGTCTTAAGGGTTGCAACTACTTTCTTTGCCATACTTTACCTAGATGTTAAAATTACTTAATCTCACGGTGAAGTGTTACTCGCTTCAAGTAAGGATTGTACTTCTTACGCTCCAAACGGTCGGGAGTATTCTTCTTGTTCTTT
>JAGBTW010000084.1 GCA_017631135.1 Alistipes sp. | reverse complement strand
TCTATATAGACCCCGATGTGCCCAAGCAGAACGACAAGTTTATCACAAGCATTGAGGAGTCAAAGCGTCTTGCGGGTCCCAATATCGAGGGCTTCGGCATTATCAACCTCAAGGATTCATGGTATCCCCTTCCCGACTCTGTAATTCGTCAGATTGCCGAGTCGCGCACAGCGAAGAATGGCGCTACGATACTCTGTGACCCCGATCACTGGCTCTCAAGCGCATGGCGTCTTGGTGACTGTAACGACATGTTTATCATCATGTTGGTGAATAAGGCGGGTGAGCTCGTCTACATCTCGAAGGGTGAGATGTCAGAGGAGGAGCAGCAGCGCTTTATCGAGGCGGCAGACAAGCTTCGCTAATAGCTTTGGAGGCTCTATATGCGAGCTCTTTTTGCGACATTGGCCATGGTGTTCACCGTGGGTGCTCTCTCGGCACAGAGTGGCGAGGTGATGGTCGTTGGCGCAGATACGTTGGAGTATAGATATACACCTATGGACCAAACTGCTTATGCCCAAACGGGCGTGGAGCGGTTTGGTCTTCGTCTTAAAAACTATATGACACTCTCGGCCGATGATGCGCGACGCGTTAAGTTTGCGGTTGTGGGTGCTCCCGCCTACTCCGAGAATACGGGTTGGCGACTCTCTGCACAGGCGACGATGCTCTATCGCGCAAAGCATAGCAATCAGACGCAACGGCTATCGATTAGGGGTATGGCGTCGCTAAATGGCTGCTATGGTGTGTCGATTGATGGCATCAACTACTTCGATAGTGCGCGCCATACGCTCGCTTATGGCGGCGGTATTGGCGTCGATAGGGTATACCTCTACACGAAGGACGATGCAACGAAGATGGGTTTGCAGCGCGACCTTCTTAAAACGAAAAATTACAATGCTTACATTCACTATAACTATCGTATAATTAGCGGTTTAACGCTTGGCGCGGTGGTTGATTATACTCACTGCACGGAGGTCGTTTCGGGAGAGTTGTTCTCGGGTCTTGGCGTGGGTGCGAATGTGGCATATTCGACCAAAAAGGTCTATGATGTGAACCTTGTAAGGGGTGTCAGCATGAGGGCGGAGTATGTCGCGCATCCCGCCTTTGCAAATAACCGAGGCGAGACGCTCCATTCGGCAAATATCACTGTGGACTACTACCAACCATTGTGGCGTGGTGGACTCCTCGCGCTTGACCTCTATGGCGAGCATCACTCCGCAAATACACCGTGGATGATGGGTGTGCAGCTTGGTGGCGACAACCGTATGCGCGGCTACTACTACGGTCGCTTTGCTGGCTCTTCGCTGGTGACGCTACAGGCGGAGCTGCGACAGAGAGTTTGGGAGGGTCTTGTAGTTGCGGGCTGGGGAGGCTGTGGCGCACTCTTTGATGAGAGTGAGAGCGTGGTGCTTCCGACATACGGCGCGGGCATACGCTGGTACTTCAACCCTACGTCGTTGGTGCGCATCGACTATGGCCGAGGTCGCAACTGCGGTGCTTTCATCGTCGGCTACACCGAAGCCTTTTAGTTTATGGGTAACAGATTACAAGACAAGAGGTTGTTGAGAGAGGTGTTTTCGAATAAGAGTCTAAAAATAGGGCGCTCGGGCTATGTGTTTAAGCATGGTCCGAGCGCTTGTTTTATGGGGTAAAATCTCCCGCGCCCAATAAGATAAGAATTTTTTTGGAAAACTGCAAGAAATCCGTCTTTTTTTACTATCTTTGCCGCCGAGTTACTATACCTTTGGTATAGAGCGATAATTTTCGAGCGAAAATACAAGATAACAAGATATGAAGATTGCATTAGCACAGCTCAACTTCACCGTTGGTGACATTAAGGCCAACACAGAAAAAATTATCAACGCCATTGAGGATGCAAAGAAGCAGGGCGCAAACCTTGCGGTATTTGCCGAGTTCGCCGTGTCGGGAACTCCCGCCTATGGCTTGCTTACAAAGACAACCTTCCTTACGCTCTGCGAGGAGGCTGTGGAGACCATCGCGAGCCACTGCCACGGCATCGCTGCGATTGTGGGTACTCCCTACCTCACTGCCGAGGGTCCTATCAGCGCTGCTGCCTACATCGACTCGTGTGGCAACATCGAGTATATCGGCAAGCGCCATGTTACGGCACGTCGCGAGATGGGTTACATCGTGGGCTCATCGGTAGGTTGCCAGACCATCCACCTCGAGAATAGCAACATCAAGGTGGTTGTGGGCGACGACTTGAGTCGCATGGATGAGATTGACGACGACATCGACGCTATCATCTCAATCAAATCGCGCCGCTATGGCAAGGGTATCCTCTCGCGCCGCTTCGAGAAGGTTAGCCACATGGCATTCTCGGAGAACACAACGCTCATCCTCATGAACCAGGTGGGTGGCTCGGGTGACATTGTCTACGATGGTACTTCGGGTGTGTTGAACAGCGAGGGTCGCCTTGTGTTGTTGCTCGATAGTTTCAAGGAGGATATGCGCATATTTGACACCGCGGCCGAGAATAAGTCTTTCGATGTGCCCCTCACAACATACAACGACCGCACTCGCATGGTCTACGAGGCGGCATGTCTCGGTACGCGTGACTACTTCCACAAGAATGGCTACACCAAGGCGTGTGTGGGTCTCTCGGGCGGTATCGACTCGGCTGTTGTGGCTTGCATCGCTGTGGGTGCACTCGGCAAGGAGAATGTGCGCGTGTTGCTCATGCCATCGCCCTTTACGCCCAACGACAGCGTTGAGGATGCGAAGCGTTTGGCAGAGAACCTCGGCGTGGAGTACAGCGTGTTGCCCATTATCGAGGCTTACAACGCTATGGTAGGCACACTCCAGCCCGTAATCGGTGGTACGGAGTTCGATGCTACGGAGGAGAACATCCAGACGCGTATCCGCACAACAATGCTCATGGCATTGCAGAATAAGACTGGTTACATGTTGCTCAACTCGTCAAACAAGAGCGAGAACGCCCTCGGCTGGTGTACTCTCTATGGCGACACTGCGGGCACATTCAGCCCTACGGGTGACTTGTACAAGGGTGAGATTTACGACCTTGCGCGCTATATCAACTCTGCTCTTGGTGATGTTATCCCCGATGCTATCATCGACAAGGAGCCATCGTCGGAGTTGCGCCCCAACCAAAAGGATAGCGACCACTTGCCTCACTACGAGGTTATCGATGCCATCCTCTTCCGCATGATTGAGAAGAAGCAGCACCGCGAGGAGATTATCAACGCGGGCTTCGACTCGGCTGTGGTGGAGAAGATTCACAAGATGGTCATGGAGAACGAGAAGAAGCGCTATCAGTTCCCTCCCGTATTGCGTCTTTCGCCTTGTGCCTTTGGTCACGAGTGGTTGATGCCATTGGTAAATCACTACTGCGACTAATTGCGAGAGAGGTAACGTATGAGCTCGAGCCTACAACATAGGGGTATCGTCGAGAGTGTCTCGAAGGATGCGGTTGTCGTCAGCGTCATGCCCGAGAGCGCGTGTGCAGGTTGCCATGCCAAGGGCATCTGCGACAAGCGTGGCGACAAGCGCGAGATAGTCGTTCAGACACCCTATGCGGCGGAGTTCTCGGTTGGCGAGAGTGTTATCGTGGCGCTTGAGCACAACAGAATGGGCGTTATGTCTATTGTTTGGAGCTATGTACTGCCTCTTGTTGTGCTTCTCGCTGTGCTCATCGGCAC
>JAGBTW010000083.1 GCA_017631135.1 Alistipes sp. | reverse complement strand
TGTGGGGCGTTGTCAACGATGTGGTAACAACCATCCTCGTGGCGTAGCTCTATAATCGGCATGTGAGCCTCCTCGACCCATACATGGCTAAACTCGGCTATATCCTCGTCGCTATGCTTGTCGAGTATCGCCACAAGCTCGCTCCATGTGGCATTGCCGTATGCGTAGGTGCGCAGATACTCCTGAATGCCCGCGCGGAACGCATCCTCGCCCATGAGCTCCACAATCTTGTCCATCACAATGGGGGCTTTGTTGTAGATGGTCTGTCCGTAAATGAGTCCCGCATTATTCAGGTTGTCAAGCTCTTGGCGAATAGATGTGTTACCCGCTGTGCGGTCCTCGCTATATGCTGCGTGGGTGTATGTCTTGAGGCGGTTGAGGCGGTGGTTGATGTCGGGGAAGAGGGGCTCGGTCATGCGCGCCGCGAAGTAGTTAGCAAATATCTCCTTCGTCCACACGTCGTTGAACCACTCCATCGTCACATAGTCGCCAAACCACATATGTGCCGTCTCGTGGGCTATGAGCTGTATGCGGCGTAGCTCCTCGTCGAGCGTGGGGTTGTCGCCGAGGAACATCTGATTGTCGTTGTAGAGCGTAGCTCCCGTATGCTCCATGCCGCCATACTGGAAGCCAGGGAGCATGATAAGGTCGTACTTGGCAAAGGGGTACTTGATACCTGTGTACTCCTCTAACCACTCGAGCGATGCAGCCACCTGGTCGAAGATGGTGTCGAGTTGCGCGAGGCGCTTGGGGTCGGTCTCGCGGTAGTATGCCGTGAATCGGTGCACGCCATCGTCGTAGGTGCGACTATCGAACTCACCCGCCACGAACGAGAAGAGGTAGGTGCTTAAAGGCTCTGTGGGTGAGAATGTTATGGTGTTGTCGTTTGTGTTGCTCACAGCGGTGTTCGACACAGCTACCCACCCCTCGGGGAGTGTGAGTGATAGCTTATATATGGCCTTCATGTCGGGCTGGTCGAAACATGGGAAGAGCGTGCGTGCACGGTCGGGCACAAGCAGCGTGTAGAGGAAGTCGGGCTTGCGGTTAAGCGACTGGTTGTCCACCTTAAACTCGATGCTTATGGCATTTCTGCCCTCTTGCGTTAAGTTAGACGGTACTACAATATGCTCGTTTGCAAGTGTGCAACTCTCTAATATCGAGACCTTTTGCGCTGTGGTGATGTCGCCGACGAGGTCGGTATTGCGCAGATCGATGATTACCTCTTGGGGTGCTGAAAGCCTAAAATCTATGGTCGCCTCGCCCATGTCCTTCACAAGGTCGAAGTGTAGCGTGTATCTTACATCCTCTATCGTAGCCTTGCGCCACTCGGCAAGCTCGCGACTTACGCCCGCATCGTAGCGATGGTCTTGGGCATTGGCTGCGGAAATGGAGAGTAGCGTTGTGAGCATAACGAGTATAAGCGTTTGAAATCTTCTCATAGTGGTCTTGGTTTTCAAATTAACTGCATCCACAAAGATACGAATATTCGCCGAATTTTTCCTATATTTGTGGTTATAAATATGAATTATTATGACGCGCATTATAGCTGCATTCGACTCATTCAAGGGCTCACTCACCTCGCGCGAGGCGGGTGAGGCGTTTCGTGATGGCTTTAGGGAGGTTTGTCCCGATGCCGAAATAGTGGTGCTCACGATTGCCGACGGTGGCGAGGGCATGGCCGAGGCTATCGCAGAGGGCGTAGGTGGCGAGATGGTCGATGCCGAGGTGTCTGACCCTCTTGGTCGCAGAATTAAGGCGCGCTATACCGTTATAGATGAGGGTGATACAGCTGTGATAGCAATGTCGGCGGCGAGTGGTCTTATGCTCCTAACGCCCGAAGAGCGCAACCCCCTTGTAGCATCGACTTTCGGCACGGGAGAGCTTATCCTCGACGCCCTAAAGCGTGGTTGTCATAAGATTATTATGGGCTTGGGTGGTAGTGCTACGAATGACTGCGGCGTGGGCATGCTTCGCGCGTTAGGCTATCGCTTCTACGATAGCAGCGGCGAGGAGCTGTGCGATACAATTTCTATTTTGGAGCGTATCGCAAGCATATCAACCGCCCAGCGTAACACACTTTTAGAGGGCGTGACCTTTACGGTGGCGGTGGATGTTGACAACCCGCTATGTGGTAAGCATGGTGCTGCCGAGGTCTTTGCGCGCCAAAAGGGTGCTGACGATGCTATGGTCGAGCGCCTCGATAATGCACTTCGTCACTATGCTTCGGTTGTTGATGCTCGCGCGGCGGATGTTGCTGGCGCTGGTGCTGCTGGAGGCATGGGGTATGCCTTTCGTGCGGTGATGGGCGCAGAGCTTCGCTCGGGCATAGATATAGTTCTTTCGGCGCTACGATTTGACGAGGCGGTGCGCGGTGCACGCCTTGTTGTTACGGGCGAGGGCTCTATAGATGCGCAGACGCTACGCGGCAAAGCTCCTGCGGGTGTGCTTGCTGCTGTGCGACCTTTGGGCATCCCTGTTGTTGCGCTTGGTGGCAGGGTAGATGGCGTCGAGGAGCTTCGCGCGGGTGGCTTTAGCGATGTCCGCGCCATAACCCCCGTGGGTCAACCCTCCGATGTTGCCATGCAGCGCGCCGTCGCCATCGAGAACATGCAACGCGCCGCCCGTAACTTGGCACTCTCGCTACAACTCGGAGAGATATAAAAACAAAGAGGTC
>JAGBTW010000082.1 GCA_017631135.1 Alistipes sp. | reverse complement strand
TTTGCGGGTGCAAAGGTACTACATTTTTTTTATCCTGCAACTTTTTTACCAACTTTTTTCAAAAAAAATTACATCACCCCACTCAAACCCCACCCTGCAGGCGCTTTTCGGCGATGTGGATGGTGGGTGCGTGATGGTTAGCACCACGCCGAGAGTAGTGAATTTTGGTAAAAAATATAAGAAAGCGTATTGTCTTTTGGGAAATTTTTTGTAATTTTGCGTGAAGCACCATAAATAGAGGTTCTTACGTCACTGGCGGTTTTTGTTGCGCAGCAATGAAATATTGTCGTGATGGGTGCATTTTTCGTAAACAAATTAAATGTTAAATACTATGCTTTTCAAAGTAGATACCTATGCAGCTCCCGCCGTGGATGTTGTCGAGGTTGGCGTTGAGCGCGGCTTCGACATGAGCAACACCATTGGCGACTGGGAGAAGGGCGAGAATATTGAGGGCGATGCCGAGTAACCCACAAACACTAACAAACAATTAACATAAAACACAACAGTATGAAACGCAACTTTTTACTATCCATGGGTGCGTTTTTAGCGATTCTTGCTGTTGGCTGTACAGCCGATGTTGAGGTTATCGCTCCGCAGCCCGCAGCTCCCGACGGAGCTATTGCCATTAACATCAATGGCACAATCACACAGGAGTATACCACGCGTGTTGACGATGGTGGTTTCTGTGGTGGTGACGAGATTGGTCTCTATGGTGTCAACTACACCGACGACAACAACACCCAGGGCGCGCTTCTCGACAAGGGCAACCAGGTTGATAATGCGCGTTACACCTACGACGAGGATAATGGTCAGTGGGTCTCTAATGGCTCTATCTATTATAAGGATGCCGAGACTAATATCGACTTGTATGCCTACTATCCCTATGCAAGCATCGAGTCTACGAGTGCCTATCCTTTCGAGGTCGCTCTCGACCAGTCGGGTGCTACGACTGTTGACGGCTATGCGCAGTCCGACTTTTTGTGGGCTATTGCGGAGAATGTAACCCCCAGCGAGCAGAGGGTTAAGTTGCAGTTCTCTCACCGCTTGGCAAGCGTAAATGTTGTGCTCAAGGAGGGTGATGGCTTTGCCGAGGGCGAGTTCGAGGGCTTGAAGAAGCAGGTGCTCGTCATGAACACCACGCGCACCGCTACTATCGACCTCACTACGGGTGTCGCTGCAGCCACTGGCGAGGCGGAGCTCGAGGGCATCGTTATGAAGCAGAATAGCGAGGGCTTCCGCGCTATCGTTGTTCCCCAGAGCGTCGAGGCGGGCAAGGCGTTGCTCTCTATCGCTGTTGACGGCATGAGCTACCGCTTCAAGCACAATGAGACATTCAACTACGAGGCTGGCAAGATGAGCATGCTTACTGTCAAGATTAACAAGAAGGCACACTCGGGCGACTATGAGTTTGTGTTGACAGATGTCACCATCAAGGAGTGGGTTGCCGACCTCGAGAGCCATGGCGGCGAGGCACGCCAGTACTATGTTGTTCACCTCGACGATGTTTCTGACTCGTTGGAGGCAAAGATTAAGGCTGACGGCAAGAATCCCGCAAAGATTAAGAACTTGAAGGTTAGCGGTAAGATTGATAATTGTGACTTCGATTTTATGCGCGACAAGATGGATATCTTGCAGGCTGTGAACCTTAAGGAGTGTGAGGTTGTTGGTGACCCATGTCAGTGGCGATGGTGGGGACTTATCGATGGTGAGTGGAAGGAAGTCTATTTCGAGACCGATTATCCCAACTCGTGGGAGGATGCAATGCGCGAGGTTGAGGAACGCTTCCCTGGTTCTACGTTTGAACATTGGGGACATGATAGAAACGGCAACTACGGCAAGGGTGCTAATGAGATTCCTTCTGGTGCATTTGAACATAAATCATACCTCACACACTTCTGCTTCCCAGAGTATATCACCAAGATTGGTTATCAGGCATTCTGCAACACCCTACTCTCTGGTGCGCTTATTATTCCTGATGATGTTACAGAAATTGGAGATAATGCATTCTATAGCACAAATATCTCCTCACTAAAACTACCCTCAAATCTTAAAGTACTGGGTGGTTCAGCTTTTAGCGGTTGCAAATCACTATCAGGAGAGCTTTCGCTTCCCGAGACACTTGAAAGCATTGGTCAGGGTTGTTTCGGTGGATGTTCAATGCTCTCTGGCACACTTACACTTCCACACAAATTAAAGGAGATACCCTATGACTGTTTCAATGGTTGCAATGGTCTAACAGGTGACTTGGTAATACCCGAGAATATTACAAAGATTGAAGGTTATGCTTTCTGTGGTTGCCACAATTTGACTGGAACACTTACTCTACCCAATGGTCTACAAAAGATTGGTTATGGCGCATTTTTTGATTGCAAATTCCAGGGAGAGTTAGTAATACCCGCAGAGGTAAAAAAGTTAGAAGGAAGTTGTTTCCGTTATGCCAATTTCTCAAGCATTGTATTTGCAGAGAATAGCGAACTTATAACAATCGAAGAGGGTGTATTTGATGGCAACAGTCGCATAAGCGAGCCTATTACTCTTCCAGAGGGTTTGATAACTATCGGCAACGAAGCATTTCAAAACTGTCGCAACCTCCCTGCTATAACCATTCCTAAGACAGTTACAACAATTGGTAGCAGGGCATTTAACGGTTGCTACTACCTCTCGTCAATAACCTGCGAGGCTACAACACCTCCCGTATGCGGTAGTGAAGCATTTAACGGCGTAGCAAAGGACAACTTCACAGTGGAGGTACCCGAGCAGTCGGTGGTTAAGTATCAGACAGCATCGGGATGGAACGAGTTCAAGCGTATTGGTGCGCACTATGACTTCTCAATCTCGCGCCGCCTTATGCGCACACTCAATGCCGAGCACACACGCGAGTTCCTGCTCCGCGCACCATCGGGCATGGCTTGGAGCGTAGAGTCTGCTCCCGAGTGGGTAACCGTAACCCCCACAAGTGGCGTAGGCAAGGAGTACATCACCGTCACCGTAAACGAAATGAGCGATGCCGAGGTTGGCACATTCCAGACTGTAGTAGGTGCAGAGTGGAACGGTTATCCCCAATATGAGACAAACAACGGTCGTGGTAGCGATGTGGTATTCTTGCTTAACGACAAGGACTACCGCACAACGCTCACCGTAGAGCAGTACGACAGCGATAACTATGATGGCAAGGTGATTGTTAACCAGACAGCATCTGTTGGCGGTGGCGTAAACATCGTATTTATGGGTGACTGCTTCGATGCGCGCGACATTGCACACGGCAGCTACACAGAGGGCATAGACGAGGCTATCGGCTACTACTTCGACATCGAGCCATACAAGACATACCGCGACCACTTCAATGTATACACCGTAGTCGGCATGTCTAACGACTCGGGCATGGGTACAGTCAACACCATTCGCGACGCCAAGTTCGGCAGTCAGTACTCACTTTCGTGCATCACACCCGACACAGAGACAACATACGAGTATGCGATGTTGGCAGAGACCGTAACCGAGGGCAACCTCAACCAAACACTCGTTGTGATGGTGGAGAACACCGAGGACTATGGTGGTATATGCTACATGTGGGGTGATGGCTCGGCAATAGCCGTATGTCCCATGTCGGCTGACGCCTACCCATTCGACTTCCGCGGCATCGTCCAGCACGAGGCGGGTGGTCACGGCTTTGCAAAGCTTGCGGATGAGTACATCTACCACAATGCATTCATCGAGACATGCATTTGTAATTGCTGCCCACACCTCGACGCATTCCGCATGGGTAAGGCGCTCGGATGGTATCGCAACCTCTCGGAGAGTGGCGACATGCGCACAGTGGAGTGGGCACACCTCATCTTCCACCCCGACTACTCGAACATCGTAGATATGTACGAGGGCGGTTACTTCCACACTCGCGGCATCTACCGCTCGGAGGCTACATCGTGCATGAACAACAACATACCATACTACTCGGCTATATCACGCCAAGAGATGGTAGAGCGCATAATGCGCTACGGCGGTCTTGAGTTCGACATCAACGACTTCTACGCCCGCGATGTGCGCGACGCATCGAACAACAAGAGCGCAATGACATTCGCAGTAGAAAGCTCAATAGTTGTCAACAGCGGCGCAGGAAAGCAGATGCCTCCCAAGTATATGGGCGACAAGCCACAACTCAAAAAGTCTAACAAATAGTCATGGAGGAGATAACAATGAAAAAGTATACCTATATTACAGCCATAGCAGCTCTCCTAATGGCGAGTTGCGACAAGGAAGTGAGCACCTCACAGCCCAATATAGACCCCAACGAAATTCGCGTTGAGGCAGCAATAGGCGCTACACGCGTCACTGGCTCGACATTCGATGAGGGCGACTCATTCGGCCTCTTTGCCGTAGAGTATGCAGGTGACGAGGTGGCAGAGCTCCAGCCCGCAGGCAACTACCTCAACAACGAGAAGATGACCTACAACGGCACAGAGTGGAGGGGCGACCGCCCACTATATTGGTCGACAACACACTGCGACTTCTACGCTATATACCCCTATCAGGATATTGTGAGCGTGGAGGATGTGCTCTTCGAGGTTGCCACAGACCAGTCTACACCCCGCACAGCAGAGAGCCTCGGCGGCTATGAGGCTTCGGATATCATGTGGGCAAAGAGCGAGCGCGTGACACGCGAGGAGGGCGCAGTAAGCCTTCAATTCGAGCACATGATGTCGCGCCTTGTGGTAAACATCGAGCGCGGACCAAGCTACGAGGGCGAGCTCCCCGAAGAGATTGATGTGCACATCTACAACATCGCAACAACAGCGCGCGTAAACTGGAAGATAGGCTCTCTCGAGAAGTATCAGAATAGCCCATCAAAGACCATCAAGATGCGCCGCGTGGATGGCGACACCTTCGACGCCATCGTCGTGCCACAGTTCATCGAGCGCTCGACACCCCTCGTTGAGGTGACCATGGAGGGCATAGCATACCTCTTGGAGTATGAGATGTCATTCCGCCCAGGAATGCAGCACACCGTAACCGTGACACTCAACACTTCACCCGACCAGGAGAAGATTGAGATCAACATCGACGGCGACATCGACGACTGGCAGTAGGATATTAATCCATAAATAAATAGGAGATGACTAACAATGCGCGTTAGTCATCTCCTTTGTTTATGAGTGAATATTTCAAACTCGGGTAATTCCGTAGCATTTAGTGGGTTATGCCGCGGCGGGTGGCCTCATCTTCCATAAGGCGGTAGGCGGCATCGTAGTCGTTGGGGATGATGCCATCGAGGATGGCATTCTTGATGACCTCCTTAATCTCGCCAACTACGCTCGAGGGCGGGAGATTGTAGGTCTTCATGATAATATCGCCCGTGATGGGTGGTTGGAAGTTACGCACTCTATCTCGCTCCTCCAAGTCACGCATCTTCTCACGCACAAGTTCGAAGTTTTTCAAATACTGGCGCACCTTGCTATCTATGCCCGAGGTGATGTCCGCCTCGCAGAGGAGCTGCTTACTATATCTACCACAAGCAACTCGCTATGTGTACCTATGCGGAAGGGAGGTCCCCAAAGCGAGAGACCCGTCATGACGTAGGCATGTGTATCGCCCCATTTGCGATAGCCGTGACTATGCTCGAAGAGGTGGTCGGTGAGTATGTTTAGAGGAAAGATCTGACCGCGGTGAGTGTGTCCCGATAGGTGGAGGTCGATACTATTTTTCTGGCTTTCTTGAATAGCATTTGGTTGGTGGTCGAGTACGATTTTGAAACTCTCTGGCTCGCTCTTGATGAGTAATGAATATAGCTTCTGACGACGCATGTTTTGCCTATCGTCACGACATACAATTTCCACTCCGTTCAAGGGACTTGCTACGCTATCCGATAGCAGTTGTATAGGCGTAGTATTTAGATAGTTACGACACTCCTCTATACCACTAATATACTCATGATTTCCAGCTGACATATAGATACCATAACGAGCATCAACGCGCTCAAACTCACAACACATATCGGCCTTCTTAACGGGCAAAATAGAGTTATCTATGAGGTCGCCAACGATGACCACCATATCAGGATTTTCGCTATTTATCATATCGACATAGCGAGCTAAATCCTTTCGCGTAGTACCATTTCCGAGGTGCACATCGCTTACTGCCACAAGGCGCAGACGACCACCCTCAATAGGCTTCTCCGTCTCGATAGTGATATGCTCCACGCGCGGGTTACGATAGTTGATATATCCCGCCACAAGCACCGCCAACGTGAGACCCAAGGCATACCACACACCATGGTGAAACGAGGGCCATATCCAGTGCGCCAAGTCGGCAACAAGGAGCGCCACGACCATATAGAGCGTGAAGAGCAACCACGATGTACCTACGACATGGAGCGTGCGGTGCAGGAACTCTGGCAGGGCGACATTGCGCAGACCGAACGATACAAACATGCCACACGAGGCGAGCCAATAGAGTACACCAAAGAGTATGCGCGACCACATGGGCAGAGCCCCCATGGCCTGCACAAGGCGAAAAAAGATATAAAAATTGGCACCTAGGTAGAGTGCCAATGTTCCCAATAACATGAGTATCATATTACATTCATATTAAGGTCTCGCAATACCACGACGCTCTGCCTCCTCCTCCATGAGTTTGTGGGCAGCATCGTAATCGTTAGGGATGATGCCATCGAGGATAGCATTCTTGATGACCTCCTTAATCTCGCCAACTACGCTCGAGGGCGGGAGGTTGTAGGTCTTCATGATAATATCGCCCGTGATGGGTGGTTGGAAGTTGCGCACCCTGTCGCGCTCCTCCAAGTCACGCATCTTCTCACGCACAAGCTCGAAGTTTTTGAGGTACTGGCGCACCTTGCTATCTATGCCCGAGGTGATGTCCGCCTCGCAGAGGAGCATCAAGCTCTCTATATCGTCACCCGCCTCAAAGAGCAGGCGGCGCACAGCGGAGTCGGTAACCAAGTCCTCCGAGAGAACAATGGGGCGCATGTGTAGGAACACCATCTTCTGGACAAAGCGCATTGGCTCGTTAAGAGGCAGTCGCAAGCGGCGGAAGAGCTGTGGTATCATCTTCGAGCCCACAGCCTCGTGCTGGTGGAAGGTCCAGCCCATGCATGGGTCGTAAGCCTTGGTTGTGGGCTTACCAATATCGTGCAGGAGTGCCGCCCAGCGCAACCACAGGTCGTTGCTACGCTTGGCAAGGTTATCGAGTACTTTCATCGTGTGGTCGAAGTTATCCTTATGTGCATGCTTGCCTCGGCGCTCCACGCCCGCCATGCGGTCAAGCTCTGGGAGTACATACTTCAACAGTCCCGAGGTGCGCATCAAGGTAAGACCGATTGAAGGCACGGGTGACGCGAGTATCTTATTGAGCTCCACGGCTATACGCTCGCGAGTGATGATGTTTATGCGCTCCGCCTGGCGACAGATGCCGTCGAAGGTTTCGTCGTCGATGTCGAAGCCGAGCTGCGATGCAAACCTCACTGCGCGCATCATGCGCAAGGGGTCATCCGAGAATGTTTGGTCGGGCTCACAGGGGGTGCGGATTATACAATCCTCCAGGTCGTCCATGCCACCAAAGGGGTCTACAAGCTCGCCAAACCTGTTGCCATTGAGGCACCATGCCATGGCGTTTATGGTGAAGTCTCTACGACGCTGGTCGTCCTCCAATGTGCCTGGCTCGACGATGGGGTTGCGCGACTCGCGGCGGTAGCTCTCTTTGCGAGCACCCACAAACTCAACCTCTGTATCGCGCCAGCGCACCATGGCCGTGCCATAGGTTTTGTAGACCGTAACCTTGGCACCTCCAAGCTCCTTGGCTAACCTCTCGGCGACCTCAACGCCGCTGCCCACCACAACAACATCGATGTCCGACGAGGGACGATGAAGGTAGTAGTCACGGACATAACCGCCCACAGCATAGGCCTCCAAGCCCATGCCGTCGACAATGCGTGATATATGCTTAAATATGGGGTTGCTTAATGGCATAGATAGACCTCCATATTACTTATTCTCGCGAGCACGACTGATGCAACGCTGATAGATGCCTACGGTATTCTCCAAGCCCCAGTACAGTGCGTCGCTGATAAGAGCGTGACCAATAGACACCTCGTCAACCCATGGAATACGCTCGATGAAGTACTGTAAATTCTCGGTATTGAGGTCGTGGCCAGCATTTAGACCAAGACCCACGCGGCGTGCCTCCTCGGCTGCTGCAACATAGGGGGCAATAGCTGCCTCGCGATCCTCGGCATAGCCCGAAGCGTATGCCTCGGTGTAGAGCTCCACGCGGTCGGCGCCACACTCCTTTGCTGCTGTAACCATCTCAACCACAGGGTCTACGAAGATAGATACACGAATGCCCTTGCGGTGGAAACGCTCTGCCATCGCGCGCAAGAAGTCGCGGTGACGAATGGTGTCCCAACCTGCTGACGAGGTGATAGCATCCTCGGCATCGGGCACAAGGGTCACCTGTGCGGGGCACACCTCCTCCACAAGCTCGCAGAAGCTCTCTATGGGGTTACCCTCAACATTTAGCTCGGTGGCGATGTTTGCCTTAAGCTCGCGCACGTCAGAGTAGCGGATGTGTCGAGCATCGGGGCGGGGGTGCACGGTGATGCCATCAGCGCCAAAACGCTCGATGTCGAGAGCTGCCTTCAACAAATTGGGCACATTGCCACCACGCGAGTTGCGCACCACGGCAATCTTATTGATGTTTACGCTTAACTTTGTCATAATTTCTTAACTTTGTTGCAAGAAATAGGGCTTCAACACTTGAAACCTCAATTCTTATGTATATCTTTGCGAAAGCAAAGTTACGATTTTTTTCATTTCCGAGCAATGAATATAATACTTTTTTCTCGCAAGCAGGTAAATCATCACCCCGAGCAGCTGCGAACAATACTTGGTGAAATAGCGGCTTACAATATGGACTATGTTGTAAATGAGGACTTTGCAAATGCCATAGAGTCGCTAACCAACATACGCATAGATAGTGCCCATATCTTTAGTGGCAAACCCCTCGCTACGGGCAACGACATCATGATAACCTATGGTGGCGATGGTACGCTCTTGGAGGCTGTGGCACTATTACCCTCGGACAACATACCCGTTGTGGGCATCAACAGCGGTCGCTTGGGATACCTCACTGCCGATGATGGTAAGGGAATAAAGGGGCTGTTCAAGGCGATAGCCGAGGGGGGCTTGCGCTTCGAGGAGCGACTGATGCTCACCACCGAGGGTCTGCAGGAGGAGTGCATAGCGCTAAACGAGATAACTATTCATCGTAACGGCGCCTCTATGATTTCAGTCGAGACGCTAATCAATGACAACTATGTGGCGACATATCATGGCGATGGACTTGTTGTTGCAACACCCACAGGATCAACGGCATACTCTTTGAGTGCAGGAGGCCCTGTTGTCGACCCCATGTGTCGCTGTTTTGTGCTCTCGCCCATTGCTCCACACAACCTCACGATGCGCCCCGTGGTGATACCCGATAGCAGCGTCGTGACACTGCGCGTTCACTCGCGTGCTGGCGAGGCACTCATCTCTGCCGACAACCGCACATACACACTCCGCGATGGCGACGAGGTGAGGGTTAAAATGGCTGCTCGAAGAGTCATTTTGGCTATGCCACACAATAACACGTTCTACGACACGTTAAGAGAAAAGATGATGTGGGGTGTAGATAAGCGCTAAAATCTGCCTTACAAAATCCCATTTTAACGATTACGCAAGTGGTTATATATTAACCCTTTAGCACCACTCTCGCGCTCGTGCGTGAAAATAATTGTGGAGGATATGTTGCGAATTGTGAATTTTATTGCTTAAATTTGCAAGATAATATGAGCAAAGAAAGAACTATACCGAAGCACGTTGCCATCATCATGGATGGTAATGGTCGTTGGGCAAAACAGCGTGGCAAGGAGCGCCACGAGGGTCATATCGCAGGTGCTGAATCTGTGACTGCCGTAATCCGCGCCGCAGGAGATGCTGGTGTGGACTACGTCACTTTGTATGCCTTCTCAACCGAGAACTGGGGACGCCCCGAGGCCGAGATAAATGCTATCATGGAGCTCTTCTGCTACATGGTAGCAAGTCGCACCGAGGAGCTCGTAAAGGAGGGTGTAAAGGTGAGAATTATGGGTGAGCGCTCACGCTTCTCGCCAAAAGTGTTGTCTATGATAGAGAGCATAGAGACGACTACGGCAGAGGGTAAGAAGCTAACACTAATCATCGCCTTCAACTACTCGTCGCGCCGCGAGATGCTACTCGCAGCGCAAGAGATAGCGCGTCGCGCTGTAGCGGGAGAGATAAAGGTCGAAGATATTGACGAGGAGCTATTCTCAAACTCGCTTATGACTGCTGGCATCCCCGACCCCGACCTTATCATTCGTACAAGTGGCGAGTATCGCTTAAGCAACTTCCTGCTTTGGCAGGCATCATACGCCGAGCTATACTTCCCCGAGACGCTATGGCCCGATTTCGGCAAGGAGGAGTTCCAGCGTGCCCTCGACATCTATGCAGGTCGCGAGCGTCGCTTCGGAAAGGTGATTCAAGACAACGAAGAGAAGTAATCAATGAGATTTATCAAAATAATCCTTATCGCCATAGTGGCGCTGTTCTCGACAACACATGTTGCCGAGGCACAGTCGGCACGCTATACGCTTGGCGAGACATCGAACAACGAGGTTGCCGACTCTGTAGACTTCAACCTTGATGCCCCAGTGCTCACCGAGGGCGATGGCAAGCTGTACCACATTCGCAAGATTAACCTCCATGGTGTTAAGTATCTCAACCACGACATCCTTAAGTCGTCGGCGGGATTGCAGGAGGGCGACTCGGTATACTTGCCCAGCAAGTTTATCTCAAACGCCATGCATCGTCTCTGGGCACCACGCTACTTTTCGGACATACAGATAGGTGCAACCATCGAGGGTGACTCGCTCGACATCGAGGTGTTCCTCAAGGAGCGTTTGCGCATCCTCTCATGGAACATCGAGGGTGTAACGAAGTCAAAGGCGAAGGACCTAAAGGACGAGGTGCTTAAGTTGCGCCGCAACACCGAGCTCTCGGACTATGTTATCGACAAGAACATCAAGCTCATCAAGGAGCACTATGCCGACAAAGGCTTCCTCACTTGTGAGGTCGATGCGCGCATAACCAACGACACGGTTTATGAGCAGTGCGTGAATGTCACCTTCGACATCGACCGTGGCCCCAAGGTGCGTGTCGGAGTTATCAACTTCGAGGGCAACGACAACTTCGAGGATAAGCGCCTACGCCGCACGTTTAAGAAGACCCACCAAAAGAGCATCCTCTTCTTCCAGAACCGTAAGCTCTTGAGCGAGGACTACGAAGCCGACAAGGAGCTATTGCTCGACTTCTACAATTCGCAGGGCTATCGCAATGCGACAATCTTGAGCGACTCGATATACTACATCGACGATGAGACTCTCGGCATCGACATCAAGGTGTCGGAGGGTAATAAGTACTATGTTCGCAACGTCAACTGGGTGGGTAACTCTGTTTACACCACCGAGCAGCTCGAGGCTATGTTTGGCGTGCAGTCGGGCGATGTGTACGACAAGAAGTCTATGCACAAGCGCCTCGGCATCGGCAAGGAGATGAACCCCGAGGAGATGTCCATATCGTCACTCTACAACAACAATGGCTACCTCATGTCGCAGATTGAGCCCGCAGAGATTATCGTGGGTCCCGACTCGCTCGACATCGAGGTGAGAATCTTCGAGGGTAAGCCCTTCACCGTAAACGAGGTGGGCATCGCGGGTAACATGCGCGTTGACGACGAGGTTATTCGTCGCGAGCTCTATGTGCGCCCTGGCGACCTCTACAACCGTGCGCTGTTGATGCAGACGATGCGTACGCTAATGGGCATGGGTCACTTCGACGAGCAGTCTGCAGTGCCCTCAATCGAGCCCGTGAGCGACGAGCTTGTGAATGTCAATTGGTCGTTGCAGGAGAAGGCGTCAGACCAGTTCAACATCGCTGGTGGTTGGGGCTCTGGCACATTTGTAGGTAGCGTGGGCATCACGCTCAACAACCTCTCTATGCGCAAGTTCTTCAAGAAGGGCGCATGGCGACCCTACCCCTCGGGACAGAACCAGCGCCTATCGATTTCTGGTCAGACAAATGGTACATACTACAAAGCACTGTCGTTGAGCTTCACCGACCCATGGTTGGGCGGTCGTAGACCCAACTCATTCTCGGTGTCGGGATATATCTCGGAGCAGAATAACGCCTACTATGTATGGCAGGATGCGTCGATGTACTACCGCTCTATGGGTGTTGCTGTAGGTCTCGGCAAGCGCTTGCAGTGGCCCGACCCATACTTCACCTTCTATGGCGAGTTGGGCTATCAGCGCTATGGTCTTAAGGGTTGGAACTCGTTTATCATAAGCGATGGTAACTCGAACACCCTGTCATTGAAGTTGCTGTTGCAGCGTTCGTCTGTCGACTCACCCTTCTTCTCGCGCTCGGGCTCGGAGTTCACACTCTCGGTGCAGGCTACACCCCCATTCTCGGCGTGGGATGGCAAGGACTATTCCGACCCCAACATGTCGGACCAAGAGCGTTACCGCTGGATAGAGTTCCACAAATGGCTGCTCAAGAGCCGCTGGTACTTCCCCATGACCAAGGACCAAAAGCTCATACTTATGCTTGGTGCCGAGATGGGTTACTTGGGTAACTACAATAAGAATAAGGTGTCACCCTTCGAGCGCTTCGAGATTGGTGGTGATGGCATGACGGGATATAACATCTACGGTGTCGACATCATCGCACTGCGCGGTTACGAGGATGGCGCTCTTGACCCCTCGAAGTACTACTCTGTGGCGTACAATAAGTACACCCTCGAGCTTCGATACCCCATCATCATGAAGCCCGCATCGTCTATCTACGTTCTTGGTTTCTTGGAGGGTGGTAACGGCTTTAACTCATGGCAGGAGTTCTCGCCCTTTAAGATTAAGCGCTCTGCGGGTGTGGGTGTGCGCCTCTATCTGCCCATCGTCGGCGTTATCGGCATCGACTGGGGTTATGGCTTCGACCCAGCATACGGCAAGACGGAGCGTAGTGGTTCGCAGTTCCACTTCGTCATGGGTCAGCAATTCTAATGGCTCTTGGCAATATATTTGAGTATAGAGCGTATTATAAGTAAACGAACCTTAAAAATGTAACGTATGAAACGAGTGATATTGGCGCTTATGGCTCTCATGATGACGGCGGGCGCAGCATCGGCACAGAACTATATGGTTGTAAACAGCGAGAAGGTCTTCAAATCTATGACGTCGTATAACGAGGCTTTGGAGCTCATAGAGAAGCTCGCAACGGGTTACCAGGAGGCTGTGGACAAGAAGTTCGCCGAGGTGGAGGCTCTTTATAATAGCTATATGCAGCAGCGCGCATCGCTCACTGCCAGCGCACAGCAGCAGTATGAGCAGCTTATCTTGACAAAGGAGGCCGATGCTACAGCATATCAGGAGCAGATGTTTGGCACCGATGGCGAGCTTATGAAGCGCCGTATTGAGCTTATTCAACCCATCCAGGAGCGAGTTTTTGACACCATCGAGAGCTTCTCGCAGCAGCATGGCTACGACCTTGTCCTCGACATCGCGGCAAACCCCACCGTTCTCTACTACTCACCCAAGGTGGACTTCACCGACCGCATAATAGAGGCCTTGAAGTAGCGAAAATTTAAGAATAAACATTAAGAAACATAACGATTATTAAAATGAAGAAATTAGTGAAACTTACAATGGTTGTGCTCCTTGCACTTTCGGCAAGCACAGCCTTCGGACAGAAGTTTGGTCGTGTTGACTTGGCAGCTATCGTGCCTGTTATGCCCGAGTACCAGGAGGCTATTACTAACCTCGAGGCCTATGGTCAGGACTTGCAGAATCAGCTCGAGCAGATTCAGGTAGAGTTTAACAACCTCTTGGCAGCATACGAGAAGAATGTTGCAACATACACCGACTCTATCCGTCAGCTCAAGGAGCAGGAGCTCGCACAGCTTCAGCAGCGCTATCAGGACTTCCAGCAGATTGCACAGCAGGATATGCAGCGCAAGGAGGCCGAGGTGATGAACCCCATCTACGACAAGGCTAACGAGGCTGTTAAGAAGGTCGCTGGCGCTGGTGGCTATGCAGCTATCTTCAGCACCGCAGGTGACCAGCCTGCATCAGCCGGCTTGGCATACTTCGACCCCGCCCTCCTCACCGACATCACAGCAGACGTCAAGAAGGAGCTCGGCATAGAGTAAACATTCTGCGCTATTAAACAATATGGGTAGTCCGCATTGGACTATCCTTTTTCGGCGGTGAATAATATTTCACCGCCGATTTTATTTATTATCAATAGATTATCTCATCGACTCGTGAAACGACTTTTCTGTGCAAAACCGCTTAAACTCTAATTTTACCCTTTCAGTGTAGTCTTCTATGTAGTCTAAATTAAATGTAAATAATCACACTTACTATTTAATCACCTTTTGCGAATAGGCAAGAGGTGATTTTACTATTTTATACGAACAAGACCCCAAAAGAGTGTTGCCATTTGCGAAAAAAAATCTAACTTTGTAGTGTCGTGGGGCATTGTACCCTCGGCATTACCTATTTGATGAAAGTGTTTCGCTTTTACCCCGAATAGGAATCTGGAAAATTCATTGATGAGGGTGACCGACAGCACTCACCATCTGTATTGGTATGTGTATTCTTACTCATGCAATACGGGTGTGGGGTCTTGTGTCAGTTTATTTCAGCAAAGGTATTCCAGAACCTCTATTCGAATAAACAGAGA
>JAGBTW010000081.1 GCA_017631135.1 Alistipes sp. | reverse complement strand
TTCAGTCCTTTGCTCTACCAACTGAGCTATGGCACCATCGTTTATGTTTGCTTAACTTTCGTTTAGCGAGTGCAAAGGTAAACATAATTTTTATATCTGCAAATTTTTTCGATAAAAAATGCAAAATATTTTTACTCCATTTACACCATCCCCCAACATTACCGTCTGTATATCTGCTTATTACGCTTACAAACACTGCATAAAATTTTTCATCTAAAAATTCTCTCTTAACATTTTTAGTTAGGTACATAATACTAAATCGCTTTAAGCATAGTATTTGCCCACCGTAACATATACTGTGTTATGAATAAGGCGTAACGCGCCATCTTTACATAAGTATTTTTACCTAATTTCAGCCTTTAATGGTTATTTTTATCATCAGATTATAATGCAGAATAAAAAAATATAGTACTTTTGTCAGCGACTTAAGATATGAGGGTATAGACTCTATTTATGGTGTAGATAGAAGCAGAAAGTTTAATTAACACATTGATAATATGATAGATATATTTGAGCGTTTATCTAAAAATGCGGGTGGTCCAATTGGACAATACATGTCGGCTGTGCATGGCTACTTCGCTTTTCCCAAGCTCGAGGGCGAGTTAGGTCCTCACATGACATTTCGCGGCAAGCCCGTACTGAACTGGAGCCTTAACAACTACCTCGGCTTGGCAAACCACCCCGAGGTGCGCGAGGCTGATGCCGAGGGTGCGAAGCAGTATGGCATGGCATACCCCATGGGTGCGCGCATGATGTCGGGACAGACGAAGTATCACGAGCAGCTCGAGCGCGAGTTGGCGGAGTTTGTCGGCAAGGAGGATGCCTTTCTTTTGAACTACGGATATCAGGGCATGATTTCGATCATCGACTGTCTGCTCTCGCCACGCGACGTCGTGGTCTACGACAAGGAGTGCCACGCGTGCATTATCGACGGTTTGCGCATGCACCCAGGCAAGCGCTTTGTCTATGCGCACAACGACGAGGCATCGCTACGCCTGCAGCTTAAGCACGCCACGGAGCTTGCCGAGCAGCAGAATGGCGGCGTTCTTGTCATCACCGAGGGAGTGTTCGGTATGAAGGGCGACTTGGGCTTCCTCGATGTTATTGTCAAGTGCAAGAAGGAGTTTAGCTTCCGCCTCTTGGTCGATGACGCCCACGGCTTTGGCACTATGGGCACGCATGGCAAGGGTACGGGCGACCACTTCGGCGTGCAGGATGAGATAGATGTGCTCTTCAACACCTTTGCCAAGTCTATGGCGGGCATCGGTGCCTTTGTGTGTGGTCCTCGCTGGCTCATCAACCTCTTCCGCTATAATATGCGCTCGCAGCTATACGCAAAGTCGCTGCCCATGCCTATGGTCATCGGTGCATTGAAGCGCCTCGACCTTATACGCAAGCACCCCGAGTATCAGGATAAGCTTTGGGAGATTACGCGCGCACTGCAGAAGGGACTCACCGACAACGGCTTCGACATCGGCGTTACGCAGTCGCCCGTGACACCCATCTACATGAAGGGTGGCAACGAGGAGGGCACTAACCTCATTGTCGACTTGCGCGAGAACTACGGACTCTTCTGCTCCATTGTCATCTATCCCGTTATCCCCAAGGGCGAGATTATCCTTCGCGTCATCCCCACCGCGGCACACACTATGGAGGATGTGGAGTACACCATCAACACCTTCAAGGCCGTACGCGCGAAGTTCGAGGCGGGCGAGTATATAAAGCCTATTCCACAGATGGCAGACCCCGACTTCAAGGTGCGATAACCGATGCTTATACAAACAATTATGGGATGGCCAAATCGAAATTGGCCATCCCATAATTGTATCCATATAGGGTAATTATTGAGCAGATCGAAATACCCCCATGTACCCGAGAAGGTCGATGGTCTTACTGCCCGAGAGATTCTTCACTACGTTCAGAAAGACATTGAGTATCATTGTGTTGTCATCTTGAGCGATAGCGAAAGATCTCGAGGTTTCCGTGACGGTTGACGGTCTTACTGCCCGAGAGATTCTTCACTACGTTCAGAATGACAGCTTTTTTATTCACACTCACGCGCTGGGGGAAATACCATAACGATTACTACCCTCCTCTCCGCGCTGCGCAAGCAGATAGATGAGATAGAGGTTAGCAATAGGTATTAGACCAAGAAGCAGCCACCAGCCACTTCTACCTGTGTCGTGCAGTCGACGTGCAGTGACGCAGATGGTGGGTATTATAACTACGGGGAGCATCAACCATCCAACGACGACAAATGCTGTAGCGATAAGCACAAAGAGCCACCACATCCAAAACTCTACCCTATTGGCACGACCGCGCACTGTGGCATACTTACGAAAGCAACTCTTTACGGCCTCACCAAATGTCGATATGGGCATGGTGCCATCGTCGAGCGACGCGCGCAACTCACAGCCACAGCGCGCACATATGCACGCTGCGGCTTGGGTTGGTGTGCCACACTCTTGACAATAGCTTGTTCCACCACCCCTCAAGCTGCCACACACAGCACACTCGGGGAGGTTTGAGCCTATTACGCTACCACAATTTCTGCAATACATTGCTACGCCACAATATTACAAACGCGCCTTGATAGCCTTTGACTCTGCCTCGTAGCCAGGCTTATCGAGCAATGCAAACATATTCTTCTTGTACGCCTCAACACCGGGCTGGTCGAAGGGGTTAACGCCGAGCATATAGCCACTGATGCCACAGCCCTTCTCGAAGAAGTAGAGCAACTGACCGATGGTGCGCTCGTCGATACGCTCAATCTCGAGGATGAGGTTGGGCACGCCACCATCAACATGTGCGATGCGCACACCGAGCTCTGCCATCTTGTTAATCTCCGATAGACGCTTACCTGTGAGGAAGTTAAGACCGTCGAGGTTAGCCTCATCGCTCTCAACCTTAACCTCATACTTCGAGTTCTTAACCGAGATGATAGTCTCGAAGAGCGTGCGCTCACCCTCCTGGATGTACTGACCCATAGAGTGGAGGTCGGCAGTGAGTGTTACGCTTGCAGGGAAGATACCCTTGTTCTCCTTACCCTCTGACTCGCCATAGAGCTGCTTCCACCACTCGGCGATATACTGCAACTTGGGCTCGTACGAACCCAAAATCTCAATCTTCTTACCCGCCTTGTAGAGCTCGTTACGCACGATAGCGTACTGCGCTGCGGGGTTACTCTCAATGGGCATATCCGCAGCTGTGAGGCGCTCCATGTCGCGCGCACCCTCAACAAAGGCATCAACATCAACACCAGCAACAGCCAAAGGAAGAAGACCTACGGGCGAGAGTACAGAGTATCGACCACCCACGTTGTCCTCGATAACGAATGTGGGATAGCCCTCCTGTGTAGCGAGAGTCTTGAGTGCACCACGCGCCTTGTCGGTGATAGCTACGATGCGCTCTGCAGCCTCGGCCTTACCATAACGGCGCTCAATCTCTGCCTTAACCAAGCGGAAGGCGATTGCTGGCTCGGTTGTAGTACCCGACTTTGAGATTACGATAGCAGCGATAGAGTAATCCTTAACCGCCTCCATAAGCTCGTAAGTGTAGTCCTCCGAGATGTTCTCACCCGCAAAGACAACGGTTGGGTTGTCGTGCTTCTTCTTCAAAGACTCGAACGAGTTAGACATAGCCTCCAACACAGCCTTTGCACCGAGGTACGAACCACCGATACCTATGCATATAACAACCTCTGCGCGCTCGCGAAGCTTCTTTGCCACAGACTTAATCTCTGCGAGCTCCTCGTTGGTGATTGACGAAGGAAGGTTTACCCAACCGAGGAAGTCATTTCCAGCACCCTCGCCAGAGTGCAAAAGGTCGTTGGCGCGCTTTGCCGCAGCCTGCATATCGTTGGTAATTGTCACGCCAGAATGTTTAGCATCAAACTTAATCAAATTCATAATCGTAATATATTGAATGTTAAACTATTAATTTATCTTAAAACCTGTGTTAACGCCTGCATTGCGTCGCGTGCCGAAGCACCCTCATACAACACCTCCCACACCTTGTCGGCGATTGGCATATCTATGTTGCGACGCATAGAGCTACGACGCACGCACTCGGCAGCGTAGTAACCCTCGGCAATCATCGTCATCTCGTTGAGCGCACTCTTTACCGAGCAACCCTTACCAAGCAGTGTGCCAAGGCGGCGGTTGCGGCTCAATGGCGAGTAGCAAGTAACCAACAAGTCGCCCATATATGCCGCGGCGTTGATGTTGCGACCCTCGAGGGGCACAGCCTCGTCGATGAAGCGTTTCATCTCGGCAGCACAGCCCGCAATAAGCACGGCAAGGAAGTTATCGCCATAGCGCAAGCCTACGGCCATGCCCACGGCTAATGCGTAGATATTCTTCATGATAGCCGCAGCCTCAACGCCCAACACATCGTTCGATATTGAACAGCGGAAGAAGTCGTTAGCAAGCACATCGCGAACATACTCTGCCGTAGCAATATCCTCCGACGCCACGGTGAGGTACGAGAGCTGACACTGTCCCACCTCCTCGGCATGCGAGGGTCCTGTAACAACTGCGAGTTGCTCCATTGGAACATCGTAGTAGCGGTTCATGTGCTCGACGATTGTGAGGTAGTCACCAGGGATGATGCCCTTTACTGCCGATACGACAATCTTCGAGGCGAGGCTCTCGGTGAGTGGCTCGAGGAACTTCTTGAAGAATGCCGAAGGCATTGCAAGGAAGACTATATCGGCATCGCGCACTACGGCGTTGATGTCATCCGATGGGGTTATAAACTCTTGGTCGATGTAGCACCATGGGAGATATTTGGGGTTGCGACTGCGCATCTGCAACGACTCGCGAATATCATCATTTAGCACGAGCCAGTCGACATGGTGATGGTTCACCGTGAGTGTCTTTACGATGGCTGTCGCCCAACTGCCGTAGCCCAGTACGGCGCACCTTGGGGTCTTTGTTGTGTTCATAGGCGAAAAATTATTGACAAAATTAACAAAAAAAAGTTAAAACTCTTGCAAATTCTCCATTTCTTTTTCCTATCTTTGCAAGTGAATTAGTATAACTAATTCGTTTTGTTTACACAAACAGCTAATTGATAAGATGTTACGACAGACAGCAACACACTGCTGGGTGTCGGACTTTTTGTCTATGTTCTTCGCAGATAGTGTTTTTGCACCATGCGCGGGGCATGCTAACGAAACGAAAAAGATAAAAACGATTAGATATGGGACTTTTTTCATTTACACAGGAGTTGGCCATTGACCTTGGCACAGCCAACACTCTGATTATGCACAATGGCAAGGTTGTCGTTGACGAGCCTTCGATTGTTGCATTGAGCATCAAGACAGGCAACCTCATGGCTATTGGTCACAAGGCGCGCCTTATGGATGGTAAGACACACTCTGACATCCGCACCATCCGCCCCTTGCGCGATGGCGTTATCGCAGACTTCGAGGCAACAGAGCTCATGTTACGCGGCCTCATCAAGAAGGTAAACGCTACGGGTGGCATGTTCGCACCCTCGTTGCGCATGATGATTTGCATCCCTTCGGGCTCAACTAACGTGGAGATTCGTGCCGTGCGCGACTCTGCGCAGCACGCTGGTGGTCGCGAGATATACCTCATCTTCGAGCCTATGGCAGCAGCTCTTGGTGCTGGTCTCGACGTGGAGGCTCCCGAGGGTAACCTCATCATCGACATCGGTGGTGGTACTGCCGAGATTGCATGTATCTCACTTGGCGGTATCGTATGCTCAAAGAGTATCAACGTCGCTGGTGACGTCTTTACGAACGACATCCAGAACTACATACGCCAGCAGTACGAAATTCGTATTGGCGAGCGCACAGCCGAGAACATCAAGTGTGCTATCGGCGCTGCGGTGCCCGAGCTCGACGACGAGCCCGAGGAGTTTGTATTCACAGGCTCTAACATGCGCACCAACATGCCCCAGGAGGTTAAGCTCAACTACAGCGAGATTGCATACGCACTCGACAAGTCACTCGTGAAGCTTGACAACGCCCTAATGGAGGTATTGGAGTCTATGCCACCCGAGCTCTACTCTGATGTTGTGAAGAACGGCATCTACTTGGCAGGTGGTGGTGCTCTTATCAAGGGTCTTGACCAGCGTCTGTCGAAGAAGTCTGGTCTGCCTGTGCACATCGCCGAGGATCCACTACGCGCCATTGCTCGCGGTACTTGCATTGCGCTTAAGAACATTGGCAACTTCTCGTTCTTGCTTGGTGGTGACAAGTAATAACCATACAACTAAAAAGTTTGCAATATAGGCAGTCTTTGCACTGTCATAAGAACCTATAAAGAGAGGCTGTCGGCAAGTGTGTTTGGCAGCCTCTTTCAAACAAGATTATGCACAGACTAATAGAGTTTATCAAGCGCATATATGTCATTCTGCTCTTCCTCCTTATCGAGGGCATTGCAGTGTGGTGCTATGCCACAGCGACACCCTATACCGAGTCGAAGATTTTGGCTCGCACCTCGGCTATGGGAAGTGCCATAAGTGGTGCTATCACCGATGTGCGCAACTTCGTCTCGCTGCCCGAGCAGAATGAAGAGCTCACCCAACGCGTGGCGGAGCTCGAGGAGGAGCTTCAGAGGCGCGATGCCGCACTCGAGGAGCTTACCGCAGAGTCGTCATACAAACCCATCGTCGACAGCCTCGACGCCAAGTTCTCGTTCCACCCCGCGAGGGTTGTTGCCATGACCACAAATCGTCGCCACAACTACATCGTCTTGGACCGTGGTCGAGAGAGTGGCATACGCAAGGATATGGGTGTCATCACACCCAACAGAGAGTTTGTCGGCACGGTGGTAGAATGCTCCGAGGACTACTCTGTGGTTATGCCCCTGCTAAACACGCGCTTCAAAATTGGTGGACGCCTTGTTGGTAGCGACTATGTCTGCTCGATATACTGGGACGGCACATCGCGCTACGAGGTTACGGCAGTCGAGCTATCGAAGTATGCCGAGCCACGCAAGGGCATGGTCATCAACGTGGAGTCCGATCGTCTGCCTCTCGATGTTAAGATTGGCGAGATTAAGTCGAGCGAGATTAACGCCTCGAAGTCGGCATATAGCGTCGAGCTTGCCATTGCTGCAGAGATGCAGAACTTGAACAACGTGCTGGTTGTCGAGAACAAAGACCAACAACAGATTGACGAATTGGTAAGCCTCTTTGAGAATTAAACCTTTGACTGTTAGATTTAGAGATGTTCAAAAACCTATCATACATATGGATGGCGGTAATCATCATGCTTGTGCAGATATTTCTGCTCGACGAGCTATCCATCGCCATGTGGCTGCGCCCAATGATATTCCCGCTTGTTGTCATACTCCTACAGATGGAGTGGGCAACAATATGGGCGCTTCTGGTTAGCACCCTCGTGGGTGTGGTCATGGATGTGTCACTTGGTGGCTCGGGACTCTACACCGCCACGCTTGTGCCACTGGCTATGATGCGTCGCGCCACGCTCTACCTCGTCACCAAGCGTAGCATCGAGCCTGGCGACCAGACCTCTGTGCTCTCGCGCTTGGGCATCAACCAGCTTATGGCATACGCCACAGCCATGCTTGCGATACACCACACGCTCTTCTTTACGATGGAGGCGTTGTCGTTTGCGCACCCCATGCGACTCCTCGCAACAATAGTGTGCAGCACACTTGCATCTGTAGTTGTGGCATCGCCCATCATCAAGATATTCACACAGAAAATCGTCTCGAAGTAATGAATCGCAACGCACAGTTATACTACAATATCTTACGAATTATTGTGGTGGGTGTGGGCATCATGCTGCTGTCGCGCTTGATGTGGATGCAGTTTAACCCCAAGCACTACCGCTCAATGGCAAAAGCCAATAGCGTGGAGGAGGTGGTTGTATACCCCATGCGTGGCGAGGTGCTCGACCGCAATGGCGAATACATCGTCAAGAGCCGCGTATGCTACGACGTGATTGTTGTGCATAGAGAGCTACCCAAGGAGGGCTTCGACACTGCGCGCCTACTCTCGGTGTTGGACTTAAGCCATGCCAAGCTCGTTAAGCAGCTCAAGAAGGCTGCGCGCAGTCCACGCGCCTCAACACTCATTGTCGGTTACTTACCCCAAGACAGCAAGCTGCGCCTCGACGAGATGAACATCCCTGGCATCACCACACGCTTCCGCACCGCCCGCGAGTACCCTCGCAAGGTGGGTGGCAACCTTTTGGGTTACGTCAGCGAGGTGAACGACGAGCAGGTGAAGCGCTTGGATAATTACATCGCGGGCGACTACATCGGCACAAACGGTCTTGAGTCGGCATACGAGGATGAGCTTCGTGGCGAGAAGGGCTACAGCTACTACAACATCGATGTGCACCGCGCCATCATTGGTCCATACGACGGTGGCAACAGCGACATACAGCCCCAGCGCGGCTTGCAGCTCACCTCGACCATCGATGTGCGTCTGCAGGAGTTTGCCGAGGAGCTTATGGAGGGAAAGATTGGCTCTGTGGTAGCCATCGAGCCCTCGACGGGTGAGATATTGGTAATGGTGTCGTCACCATCCTACAACCCCGACCTTATGGTGGGTAGACAGCGTAACAACAACTACGCCTCGATGCTACACGACCAGCGTAACCCACAGTTCAACCGCTCGGTGAAGGCGAAGTACCCTCCAGGCTCAACATTCAAGTTGGTGCAGGGACTCATCGCCATGCAGGAGGGAGTGCTCTCACCTCGCACCAAGCACCCATGCCACATGGGCTACAAATATGGCAGCCGCACGATGAAGTGCCACGCCCACGATTCACCGCTCGACCTGCGCGACGCTGTAGCACACTCATGCAACGCCTACTTCTGCTATGTCTACAAAGACCTTATCACAAACCCCAAGTATGGTAGCGTCAAGGAGGGTGTGCGCGTGTGGAACGAGTATGTATATAGCTTTGGCTTTGGTCGAAAGCTCGGCACAGACCTCTATGGCGAGGGTGCGGGCTATGTCCCCACACCCGAGTTCTACGACAAGGCCTACAACGGCAGGTGGAATTGGGGTACGGTATTGTCGTGCTCTATTGGTCAGGGCGAGATGGGCTGTACACCTCTGCAGATGGCAAACCTCGCCGCCATCATCGCCAACCGCGGCTACTACTACACGCCCCACCTCATCAAACACATCGAGGGTCGCGACTCCATCGACAGGCGCTTCTACGAGCGTCACTACACGATGGTCGACTCAATTCACTTTGTGCCCATTGTCGAGGGTATGTGGCGCAGTGTGAACGTGTCGGGAACATCGCGCAGAGCCTACCTCAAAGATTGGGACGTCTGCGGTAAGACGGGTACGGCGGAGAATGGTCTAAAGGATGTCAACGGACGTCGCAGTCCCGACCACTCGACATTCCTATCGTTCGCACCCAAGGACAACCCCAAGATTGCCATATCGGTATATATCGAGCATGGTGGCTTTGGTTCATCTATCGCTGTGCCTATAGCATCGCTCATCGAGGAGATGTACCTCACCGACACCATCATGCGCCCCGAGGTTATACGCCAGGTTAAGGAGTTCAAACCTAACTACTCGTCGTATGACCGCAAACAACAAATCTACGACGCAAAGCGCAAGAAGAAGTAGCCCTAACGAAGTAATGAGCCAACAGTAAAAGCTATGATTTCGGATTACAACATATCGTCAAGACAACGCAACAACTCACTCTTTGGCCGTGTGGACAAGGTTGCGCTCTTTAGCTATATAGCCATTGTCTTCTTGGGCTTGATGTTCATCACCTCGGCATCCTACGACGCCGACACAGAGAACATCTTCGCCTTTAGCCACAACTACATGAAGCAGGTGATGTGGATATGCATATCGTGGGTCATAGCCACGGTGGTGCTCCTGTTGGATAGGCGCATATTCCACATGTTCTCTGTTCCAGCATATATCCTTGGCGTGATACTGCTGCTTGCCGTGCTGCTCTTTGGTCGCGAGGTAAATGGAGCAAAGGCATGGTTTGAGTTTGGTAGCATACGCATACAGCCTGTTGAGTTTGTGAAGATTGCCGTAGCGCTGATGATGGCGCGCGTGATGAGCGACTACTCGTTCAACATCAAACGCCTCGTGGACTTGGTGAAGGTGGCGGCTGTGATTTTGCTGCCCTTCTCGATTATCGTTCTGCAGAACGACACAGGCTCGGGACTTGTGCTTGGCGCATTCATCTTCGTATTCTTCCGCGAGGGTCTCTCGAAGTATATCTACTTTCCAGTAATCTTCACGGCGTTTCTGTTTATCGTATCCCTAATCTTCAACCCCGTGGTCATCTTCACGGTGCTCATAGTGATCTTTACGCTCTATAGCCTCTTGCACCACGGCGCTTTCCAGGGACACGTCGTATTCATATCGTCTATCTTCCTCGTGGCACTGCTCATTGCCCTTATAACACCATTGAGTGGCTACGCTGCGTTGATGATTGCATGCAGCATTGCTGTCGTATTGCTCCTCTTCTTCGTCGTTAAGACCCACACGATGACCCTTCTATGGCCCATCGTGATGTTTATATATGCGATGATTTTTGTCCCCACCTGCGACCTGCTCTTCTCGAAGCTCGAGCCTCACCAGCAAAACCGCATCCACACCTTCGTGGGCTTGGTTGACGACCCCCGAGGCGTGGGCTACAATGTCAAGCAGTCGGAGATTGCCATAGGCTCGGGAGGTCTCTTTGGCAAGGGTTGGTTGGAGGGTACACAAAACCGCTACGACTTCGTACCAGAGAAGCACACAGACTTCATCTTTAGCGTTGTGGGCGAGGAGTGGGGCTTTATGGGTGCTCTGCTGGTCGTGTCGCTATACATAACCCTTATCCTGCGCCTTATGCGCATGGGCGAGCGCATCAAAGAGCCCTTTGGCAGAGTATACTGCTACTCCGTAGCGGCGATGCTGCTGTTGCATGTATGCGTGAACATAGGTATGACCATAGGTCTGATGCCTGTGATGGGTATCCCGTTGCCTCTTATGAGCTATGGTGGCTCGTCGCTTGTCGCATTCACGCTGCTTATAATGATTGCTATACGCCTTGATGCCTCGACCTCGGAGAGCGATGGTCGCATGGGTATATAAAATGAGTTTTACAGAGTATTCCGAACTATGAATAAAGAGAGATTGATATTTGTCACCAACGACGACAGCTACCTATCAAAGGGCTTTCGTCACGCCGTAGAGCTTGCCTCGCGCTTTGGCAAGGTTGTAGCCATCGCCCCAGATAGGGTGCAGAGCGGCATGAGCCAAGCCATCACCATAAACGCACCCCTCTTTTTGCGCCGCGTAGAGGAGCGCGAGGGTGTTCAAATTTACGCCTTCTCGGGTACGCCCGTAGACTGCGCAAAGATAGCCTTCGACCACTTCTTCGCGGGTCGCAAGGTAGACCTTGTAATCTCGGGCATCAACCACGGCTCTAACGCTGCGGTGAATGTGATGTACTCGGGCACCATGGGCGCAGCCATCGAGGGTAGCTTCTATGGCGTTCCCTCGATAGGTCTCTCGGTGGACGACCACAGTGCCGATGCCGACTTTGAGGGTGCTGTGGAGTGTGGCGAGCGCATCATACGCGCGATATTGGAGAACGAGGCAAGCCTACCACGCCCCTTGTGCCTCAATGTCAACATACCACGCTGCGCAGCCTCGGAGATTAAGGGCATACGCCTTTCTCGCCAGACACGCGGCTTCTGGAGGGAGGACTTCTACGCCCGCCAAGACCCACAAGGTAGGGACTACTTCTGGCTCACGGGCGCATTCCAAAATGCCGAGCCCGATGCTCAAGACACAGACGAGTGGGCATTGGCACACAACTACGCCAGCGTAGTACCCGTGCAGGTGGACATGACCGACTACCGCATGCTCCAAAGCCTCAACGGCGTGATTAAGTAACAATAGCGTTCTATTTTTTATTTGGACATACACCTTTAGGTGGCAAGGCAACGCCTTGCAACAAGCCCCTCCTTTGTCAAAGGCAGGGGTTTGGGGTGGAATGTAAATATATTTTTTATTATATATTTGAATGTATGATAATTATAATCTTTGATTTTATGCTACTAGTAGCATTATGACTATTGATGCTAATTAAGTTTACTTAAATTAGTTTCAATGGTCATAATGAAAGTGCGAAGCACTATAAAATCAAAGATTATTGCATCAGTACTAATTACTATAACATTACGATACGATATGACAGGCGTTGAGATACTCACGATAGTCTCGATAGTGATGCAGCTCGTGGCGATAGTCATGGCGCTGCTACTTGTCAACCGCACACGATATAAGGTGCTGTGGATATGTTGCATCGTGGGTCTTGCACTGCTCACGGTGGAGCGAGGCTTCGACCTCGGCATCTTCGACTCGCACCTGCTCACCGACCTCGCCTTTGCGTGGATAGGCATCGTCATATCTATAAGCTACTCGTTGAGTGTGCTCTTCGCGAACCTCCTTGTGCGCCACGTAGACAAGGTTACATACCAGCGCCGTCTGCTCGAGAATAGGCTTATGACCGCTGTGTTGCGCACCGAGGAGCGTCAGCGTGCTACGCTCTCACGCGAGCTGCACGACGGTCTGGGGCCACTGCTCTCCTCGGCGAAGATGTCACTCTCGGCACTCCAGCGCACCGATATGGACGACAAGAGCCGCGACATGCTCAAGAACACCTCGGCAGTCATCGACGAGGCTATACGCTCGCTCCGCGAGATATCTAATAACCTCTCGCC
>JAGBTW010000080.1 GCA_017631135.1 Alistipes sp. | reverse complement strand
TGGGGCTGCGACCTTCAGTCAGAGCACGAGCGCTACCTCGTTGAGGAGCACTTCAAGCGTCCCGTTATCCTTATCAACTATCCTAAGGAGATCAAGGCGTTCTATATGAAGCAGAACGAGGATGGCAAGACCGTACGTGCTATGGACGTTTTGTTCCCCCAGATTGGCGAAATCATCGGTGGTTCGGAGCGTGAGGCCGACTTTGGCAAGCTTTGTGCAAGAGTAGATGAGTTGGGCATGAGCCGCAAGGAGCTGTGGTGGTATCTCGACACTCGTCGTTGGGGTTCTGCACCACACTCGGGCTTCGGCTTGGGCTTCGAGCGTCTGCTTCTCTTCGTGACAGGCATGGGCAACATTCGCGATGTTATCCCATTCCCACGCACACCAAAGAACGCAGAGTTTTAAGCGACATGCCTCTAAATAATAGGGACTGCCCGATGCACTTATTGGTCAGTCCCTTTTTAGTTAGGTTACATTTTATAAAAGATATGGCAAGTAGACTTCAACAGACCATCCAGCTGCAGACCAAGATTTCGCCGCAGCAGATACAGATGATTAAGCTGCTCGAGCTGCCCGCAATGCAACTCGAGGAGCGCATCAAGCGTGAGATAGAGGAGAACATAGTCCTCGAGGAGGATGTTGAAGCACACGGCGACAGCGAGGATGCGCCCGAGAAAATCTCGGTGGAGGAGTACCTCGGCAAGGAGGATGACACACCCTCGTACAAGGCACGCGTAAACAACTTCTCGAAGGATGACAAGCAGCGCCCCGTATACATCACCGAGTCACACTCGTTGGGCGATACGCTCATCGAGCAGCTGCGCTTCCGCTCGTTGAGCGATGTGGAGCTTATCGTAGCGGCATATATCGTCGGCAGCCTCGATGATGATGGCTACCTGCGTCGTGACCTTGCATCGCTGTCGGACGACCTCGCCTTCACGCGCGGCATGGATGTATCGATAGAGGAGATAGAGCGCATCTTGGCAATCGTGCAGGAGCTCGAGCCCGCAGGTGTGGGAGCGCGCACGCTGCAGGAGTGTCTCTTGTTGCAGATGCGCCGCCAGATGCTCGACACCCCCACGAAGCTCATGGCACACAAGATTGTGAGCAACCACTTCGAGGCATTCGCCAAGAAGCACTACGAGAAGCTCATTGCGCGCCTGGGCATCTCGGAGGAGGAGTTTCGCGAGGCTATAGAGCATATACGCACACTCTCGCCCAAGCCTGGCAACCTGCATGTCGAGGGCGGCATAGACACCACACCATATATAACTCCCGACTTTATCCTTGACACCACGGATGGCAACTTGCGCCTCGCGATGAACTCGTCGGGTGTCCCCGAGGTGCGCATCTCGCGCCGCTATCGCGACATGATGCGCGACATGGTAGCCCCCGATGGCACTATTAAGGCAGAGGACAAGGAGGCTGTGCAGTTCGTCAAGTCGAAGATAGACTCGGCAAAGTGGTTTATCTCGGCCATCAAGCAGCGCCACGACACCCTTATGCGCACCATGCAGACTATCCTCGACTTCCAGCGCGACTACTTCCAGGAGGGCGACAAGAGCAAGCTCAAGCCCATGATATTGAAGGACATCGCCGACCGCACGGAGCTCGACGTGTCGACTATATCGCGCGTGGTAAACAGCAAGTACATACAAACCCCCTTCGGCATCATATTATTAAAATCGTTGTTCTCGGAGGGCATGCAGACCACCTCGGGCGAGGAGGTGTCGAGTCACGAGATAAAGACCATCCTGCAGGAGTGTATCGACAATGAGGATAAGCGCCACCCGCTAACGGATGAGAACCTTATGGACATCCTCAACGACAAGGGCTATCGCATCGCCCGCCGCACGGTAGCGAAGTACCGCGAAATGCTTGATATACCTGTCGCACGCATGCGCAAACAGATATAAGAGCTATAAAGAATGGGACTGTCTTTGCGGTTGGACAGTCCCATATTTGTAAGAAGTTGTATAACAAGAGCTGATTTTAGGCTTGCGAAGCCCGAATAACCGCAGTTTACTAAAGTGTAAATGAGGATTATGAGGGCAAGCATATTTGTTGAGAGAATAGTGCAGATACAACGCTCGGCGAATTTCGAGGCGATGGACTGTACTTAAGCGTACTGCCCATTGTCGAGATAATTCGTTAGCGGCAGTAGATGCTCTGTTACATCAACAAAGAACGACAAAGTAGCCTTATTAGACAGCTTCTTTCTACTTAATATCAAAGTTAAGTAACACATGCTCCCCTATTGTTAGACGATAGTTATCGCCCGCCTTGGCTTCAAACGAGGCTGGCGCACCAAGGTAGATGAGGTCGCCTATGCGCAGCGTCATGCACTCCGAAAGGTGGCTGACGATGTGGTCGGGCGTAAAGCGCATGTCGTCGAGCGAGATGCGGGCGCGCTCCTCGCCATTAATATAGAATATAGCACCCTCGTTGATTGCCTCGGGCGCGAGCGTGTCGAGCGAGAGCGCCGAAGAGTGGTCGAAGCCCACCGCCTCGTCCCACGCAAGACCCTCGCGGCGTGCCTCGGCAAGCTTGTCTGCCGCAGTGAAAGCAACACCACCCATCACACCCTCGATACAGCGCGACGCGAAGCGCTCACCTATATATTTTGCAAGGCGCGACACCTTAAGCACAATATGTGGCTCGGCAATGACGCGTCCCACACCGTCGGGGATGTAGAAAGCATCGTTGTTGCGCAGCAGCGCAGTATCGGCCTTGAGATAGTAGCGCGGCGCAGCACCTTCCGCGGAATAGTTGTTCGTTATGGTTATAAGTTTCATCTTCGCAATGAGTTAACAATATCTTTAGCAAATCGCTCCGAAGCACCCGCCTCGCCTATCATTGTGCGGAGTTCATCGAAGTCGCGAAGCATGCGCTCTCTATCGCCTCCACCAGGGAGTATCGCAGCGAGCTCTCGAGCCGACACCTCGACGGGGAGGTTGGCGCGCACAAGCTCCTTCACAGCCTCGCGACCGAGGTTGATGTTCACAAGCGAGATATATGGTATGCGCAAGAAGTAGGGTTTTAGCTTTTCGTAGAGCCATGGCACATGGTAGAGCACCACCTCGGGGATGCCCATAAGTGCCGTCTCGAGCGTCGCTGTGCCCGAGGTGACTATTGCCGCCTCACTCATGGCGAGCGTCTGCTGTGTGCGGTCACACACATACCTAACATCCGAGTTGCCTATTATGGCATCGTACACAGCGCGGTCTATCCACGACACGGCGGTTACCACAAACTGATACTCCTTGAAGCGTCGCGACAGGGCCACCATATCTGGGAGGTTGGCCTTGATTTCTGACACGCGGCTACCCGCAAGGAGTGCCACGATGGGACGGTTGTCGAGTCCGCACTCGGCGATGTATGCCTCGCGCGTGGGGAGCGTTGCTCGGCGCTCGGCGATGTCGTCGACAAGGGGGTTACCACAAAATATGGGCTCTATGCCGTGACCACGGAAGTAGTCGGTCTCGAAGGGGAAGATGGTGTATAGGCGGTCTACATAGTTGCGTAGCTGCTTCACGCGACGCTCCTTCCATGCCCATACCTTGGGCGCTATGTAGTAGTAGACGCGTATGTTGCGACTCTTTGCCCACTTTGCTATGCGCAGGTTGAAGGCTGGGTAATCTATGAGGATGATAACATCGGGGTTGAAGCGCTCAATGTCGGCCTTTACGTCGTCAATCTGACGAAATATGGTGCGTAGGTTTCGCGCCACCTGCACAAAGCCGAAGAACGACATCTGCTTGTAGTGGTATAGCATTGCCTCCCTGCCAGCCACCTCTGCCATGCTGTCGCCACCCGAGAAGCGAAACTGCGCCTCACTGTCGGCACTGTGTATGCCACGCATAAGCTTGCTTCCATGGAGGTCACCCGACGGCTCTCCCGCAATAACGTAATACTTCATAGGCAATATTTTGATTACAAAGATACGCTTTTCTTCGCAATATAGTGCGCCCCAAGCGTAATAAATCGCATATTTAGTCTTACGACCAACATCCTAATATTTTACCATCTCTGCCAATTGCACGAAATAGTCATTCGACCAAATGTCTAGCTCTTTTGGATTGCGAACAAAGGGCAATACATCCTCTTTCACCTGCTTAATGTCGGCAGTCGAAAGTCGTTCAATGAGTTTCTCTTTGAACGATTCGGGGGTGATATCCTCGCCGTTAAACTGCTTGCAACGTTCCGCCAAATGAGCAAAATCGAGGGCGACACCATTTCGCACATACCACTCAAAGTCGTACCAATCGCGCCCCTTAACTCTATTCTTCCATGCACGATACACCAAAGCGTGCATCTTGCCGGCAAACAAGTCGGACAGAGTGAAGCAACGAGTCATAAACGAGTGAGGTTGAAGCAGCAGCTTTTGCTCGGTTGTAAAGTTTAGCGGAGGGCAAGTATCCACCTCAATCTTGATTTTTATCGACTTCTCCGTCTGGAATGTCACATCGTAAACATTGGTATTATCCTTCAAAAATGCCGACTCAACCTTGCCAAAACTCTTCTTATCCTTCTTCGTAATCTCCACCTCTCGACCTACCAATGCAAATGCATCTACGATAGGCTGAAAGTACTTTGAGAAATCGAAGTTCTCATCAGGTGCCAGCAACGAAAAATCCATATCCTCGCTGAATCGCTGCAATCCGTGGAAGATTCTCAAACAAGTACCGCCATAGAATGCCGCAGATTCAAAGAAACCACCCGCATATAGTCCTGCAAGTATTATCTGCTGATTTACCTCAAAGATAGCATTTCGCTTCTGCTGTTCAGTTGCCAACTCATAGCGTGACAACATATTGTCGAATATCTCGTTTTTCATCGCGTCAAATACTTTAACAGTGTAACAATAGAGTCTGCCTTTTTACCGACCTTGATATAGTCTTCAAACACGGTTGCATCCATCTTGTAGAACTCCTCCATATCCATACGAATATCCTGCTCCAAATAGTGCTCAACATCAGTCAGGTAACGGAGATTGACCTTTGAGGAGTTGGCAATCAAGTCGCACAACGCCTTCTCTGGCGAGGCAATTAAGAAAGCATAATCGCCCTTATGCAGACTTCTAACGCCAGTCGAAAAAGCCTCTCGTGAGATATACTTGTAGTCGTAGTTGCCCAACGGAGTCACGAAACTACGAGAGTGCTTCACGGTCATCGACTGATTTACATAGACAGCCTCTGGGATTAGCCCGTAGTATCTCAATGCGGTTGACATCGAGATATACGATGGTGCGTAGAGATGGTTGGCAATCAACTCTGTCGAAAGGGTTTTGCCCGAATGTTCAGGATTAACCACATAAAGCCCGCGCTTCAATCGTATGATGTAGCCCTGCTTTTCAAGCAAAGCCACTTTCTTGTTTGGCGACTTGAGTTCTGGATACAACGACTCGATTATTGATGTCGTTACGGGAGTCGCACCTATTTCCTTTAATAGCTTATTCATATTGCAAATATAGTAATATTTTGAATAATAAAAGAGCTTTAATATCTTTTTCTATTCATTATTTTACCAATTTGCAAAACAGCCACAATTTCTTGTCAGAGTGGTGTGGTAGTGGTGCATCACAAAAGAGTGTGTCGCTAACGCGCCACTATCACAAAAAATTTTTGATTAGAAGGCTGCAGATACAACGCTCAACAAAAATGCCGTCGATGGGTAGTACTTGACGTACGTCCCATTGACGGCACTTTTGTTAGCGGCAGTAGATGTCTGCCTTATAATCGAAAATTATAGGCCGAGCTTCTTACGAATCTCCTTGGGAATAGCATTCTTGTGAACAACGATGTTCATAGTCTTGTAGCGAACGAATGCCTTTGATGCATACCAAAGACCCTTGTAAGTACCAGCCTCGCCCCATGAGTTCTTAACCATGTAGTACTCTACGCCATTCTGATCCTTTGCGATACCGTAGATCTGCATGCCATGGTCGTCGGTAGTCTCCCAGTTGTCATAGCCAAGCTGACGCTCCTCCTGTGTGCACCACTTCTGTGATGTAGGCATAGGAGTGTTCTTCTTCTCCTCCTCGCTCAAGTTGAGCCACTTTGCCATATCTGAACCCTGAAGGTCTGCGCTTGCAGCGTCATCGGGAAGAACAGCTGTACCCATGCGAGTAAAGCCCTTCTCGCTAACGTCGCTACCCCATGCTATGGTGTAACCCTCCATGATAGCGTTGTCAAACACCTCCATCAACTCATCGATAGGAAGGTTGTAAGAGTGTGCCCAGCGCCAGTTGTCGGGAATCTCGAGAGCGAAGGTTGTGTAGAAGGGGTGGTGAGTGTAAGATGTCAACGAGATGTAGTCATCAGCGTTCAAGCCCAAAGACTCGTAGAATGACTTGGGAGTGTACTCTACACCCTCGTATGTGAATGACTCGGGACGCTCGCCAAGGTAAATGTCGTGAATAGCCTCGATAGACTTCTTCCACAACATCTCACCGTCGGGGCTTACCTGCAAGCTGCGGTGCTTGCCCTTTGCGATAGCTGCAACAACAGCGTCGCTAACAGCAGAGAGCTCGTTGTGAACGCTGAGGTCCTTGCCATACATCACATCAGGACGCATCTCTGCCTCGGGAACGAGACCAAATGCCTCCATACCGTAGATAACATCGTAGAATGAGCCACCCTGTGCGAAAGATACATCACCGTGAGTGCGAACAGCCTTCTCTGCGCGATCGAGGTAGGTGTTGTGAACGATGAACATCTCCGAGAAGTCATACTCGCCCTTGCCCATACGCAAAAGCTCTGACTCGATGAATGCCAAAGATGAGTAGCACCAGCAAGTACCTGCCTGGTTCTGATTCTTGATGCTGGTAATGGGGTTCTCCTTTACCACTGTGAACTCAAGAGACGAAGCCTCCTGCGCCATAACACCCGAAGCCATCATAAGGCCAAGTGCCAAACCAAAGATTTTCTTCATAATAAAATAGTTTTAAGGTAAATTTATGTAATATATATCGTTTCTTCTGTGCTTTACTTCTTTGTCTTTGCCACGATGCGCTGACAATCGGTATAAGTTAGTGTCTCGACCTTCGTGCCGCGGGGTATGCGGTAGTTCTTGCCGTTGTAGGCGATGTAAGGTCCATACTGACCACTCTTGATGAACATTGCTGCATCCTCGGCGAAGGTGCGTATAGGCTCGGAAGCTGCACGCTGCTTGGCGATGCTCTCCTGGAGTAGCTCCACAGCACGCTCGTAGGTGATGGTGTAGGGGTCGTCGCTCTTTGCCAACGAGGCGAAGCTCTTGCCATGGCGCACATAGGGACCAAACTTGCCGAGACCCACCATGAGCGACTCGCCATCGAGGATGCCGAGGTTGCGTGGTAGAGCAAAGAGTTCCAACGCCTCCTCGAGCGTTATAGACTCTATGAGCTGACCCTTCTTGAGCGATGCAAACTGACCCTTCTCGCCATTTACACCCTCGAGCTCGACCATAGGACCATAGCGACCGATGCGCGCCTTGACCGTCTGACCTGTCTTGGGGTCTACGCCAATGACACGCGCCGTCTGCGAGCCACGCTCCATCTGTGTGCCCACTGCGGCATCAACAAGTTGGTGGAAGGGGGCATAGAAGTCGCATATCATAGATGTCCAAGTAATCTCGCCATCGGCAACGCGGTCAAACTCCTTCTCGACATTCGCGGTGAAGTGGTAGTCGATAATCGACTTGAACTGCGACTCGAGGTAGTCGTTAACAATCATGCCTATGTCGGTGGGAGCAAGGCGGCTCTTCTCGCGGCCATAGCTCTCCGTAACGAGCTTCTCCGAAATCTTGTCGCCAGAGAGTGTGAGCTGCACAATCTGTCGCTTCTGACCATCGCGGTTCTGCTTAACCACATATCCGCGGTTGATGATTGTGGTGATTGTAGGTGCGTAGGTTGATGGACGACCAATGCCGAGCTCCTCGAGGCGCTTAACCAAGGCAGCCTCGTTGTAGCGCGCGGGCGACTGTGTATATCGCTCTGACGCTGTTACGTTAGCTGCAACAACGCTATCACCAACCTGCATCTTGGGGAGTAGTCCACCCTCGCCCTCCTGCTGTGCATCCTCATCCACGCTCTCCGAGTAGAGGCGCATGAAACCATCGAAGCGTACTACCTCGCCCTGCGCCACAAACTGCTCCTTGCGCTTGTCGAGGTCGATGACAATCTGTGTGCGGTCGAGCTCCGCAGGTACCATCTGTGATGCTACGGTACGCTTCCAGATAAGGTCGTAGAGACGCTTCTCGGCTGCAGTACCCTCAATCTCGTTGCGCTCGATATATGATGGACGAATAGCCTCGTGAGCCTCCTGTGCACCCTTCGACTTTGTTCTGAAGTTGTGGGGGTAAGAGTACTTCGCGCCAAAGAGGCGTGTAATCTCATTCTTGCACTGCGAGATAGCCATCTGCGAGAGGTTCACCGAGTCGGTACGCATGTAGGTGATAAGACCCTGCTCGTAGAGCTTCTGCGCCACAGACATCGTCTGCGACACGCTCATACCGAACTTACGACCCGCCTCCTGCTGCAATGTCGAGGTAGTGAAGGGGGGCGCGGCATATCGCTGCGCGGGCTTCTCCTCGGCCTTCGACACCGTGAAGCGCGCGCCTATACAGCTCTGGAGGAACTGCTTTGCCTCCTCGCGGTTCTCGAAGCTCTGTGACAATGTAGCCTTGAAGAGCGTCTTTTCGGGGTCGTTAGCGGCGTGGAACTGCGCAACAACGCGATACTGCGCCACAGACTTAAAGTTGATGATGTCGCGCTCGCGCTCGACGATGAGGCGCACAGCAACACTCTGCACACGACCTGCCGAGAGCGCTGGGCGCACCTTCTTCCACAATACGGGAGAGAGCTCGAAGCCCACCAAGCGGTCCAACACGCGACGTGCCTGCTGTGCGTTCACAAGGTTGAGGTCGATGGTGCGAGGGTTCTCGATAGCATCGAGGATTGCGCGCTGCGTAATCTCGTGAAACACGATACGCTTTGTATTGTCGATGGGCAGGTCCAAGACCTTTGCCAAGTGCCATGCAATGGCCTCTCCCTCGCGGTCCTCATCGGATGCCAACCACACGGTCTTTGCTTCGCGTGCCATGCGCGAAAGCTCGTCTACAACCTTGCGCTTATCTGCGGGAATCTCATATATGGGTTCAAAATCATTGTCGAGATTGATACCAAGTCCCTTCTTCGCCAAGTCGCGTATATGACCAAAGCTCGACTTTACCTTGAAGTCCTTGCCGAGGAACTTCTCGATGGTCTTCGCCTTGGCGGG
>JAGBTW010000002.1 GCA_017631135.1 Alistipes sp. | reverse complement strand
TCTCGACCATTGTGCCGAGGGCGAAGTACATAAGGTCTATCATGGCATCTGCCTGCTCGTAGATGTCGTCGGCGATGAGGAACTCTGCGACCTCCTCCTGCATCCACTTGGCACGCGACAATGCGCGCTTCTTGTCTATCATCTTGGGCTCGGCAGCCACGGGATGTCCGAACTTCTCGTGAAATTCACGAACATCATTCCACTCTTTCTTCATATTTATATACGTTTATTCGTTTAGATTGCACAAATATAGGCATTTTTCATTTTTTTTAGTAACTTTGCCGAAAATAAACTCGAAAAATTATGGCAATCACCATAAAAGCAAAGTTCAAGTGTAGCTCGGAGAAGATTTCGCAAGTGCCGAAAGATGACCTTAAGGATATAGCCTTCATCGGTCGAAGCAATGTCGGCAAGTCGTCGCTCGTGAATATGCTCACGGGGGTGAAAAACCTTGCGAAGGTATCGGGCACACCCGGCAAAACGAAGCTCATAAACCACTTTCTCATAAACGACAACTGGTACTTGGTCGACCTTCCAGGCTACGGCTATGCCAAGGTGTCGAAGACGGCACGCGGTGAGTTCTCGAAGATTATAACAGACTATGTCCTCAAGTGCGAGAAGATGCACTTCTTGTTCGTGCTTGTCGACTCGCGCCTCGAGCCACAGAAGATAGACTTGAGCTTTCTCAACCTGCTTGGCGAGAATGGCGTGCCCTTTGGCATCATCTTCACCAAGACCGACAAACTATCTCAGGCACAACTCAATCGCAGCATCGCCGCGTTCAAGAAAACGCTCTTGGAGCAGTGGGAGGAGCTACCACCCATGCTCACCTCGTCGAGCGAGAAGGGCTCGGGAAGAGAGGAGATACTCGCCTTCATCGAGGAGGTTCTTGCAACAACGGAGTAAAATAAACAGCGAAAAAGTTGCTTTATTGGCTAATTTGCGCTACTTTTGTGAAAAAGTTTACCTAACCTTAATATTAAATTATGGCAATCCATAAAATTAAGTTCTTTGCTGGTCGTGGCTCACGCTACCTCGCAGAGAAGATCGCTGCCGAGTATGGCATTAAGCTTGGAGACTCTGACGTGCTTCAGTTTAGCGACGGCGAGTTCCAGCCTTGCTTCCACGAGTCTATTCGTGGCTGTACCGTATTTCTCATTCAGTCGACGTTCCCACCTTCAGACAACCTCATGGAGCTCTTGATGATGGCCGACGCTGCACGTCGTGCATCTGCTCACCAGGTTATCGCCGTTATCCCCTACTTCGGTTGGGCTCGTCAGGATCGTAAGGACCGTCCCCGCGTGCCTATCACCGCACGCCTCGTGGCTAACATGCTCATCGCAGCGGGCGTACAGCGTGTGATGACCATGGACCTCCACGCTGACCAGATTCAGGGCTTCTTCGATCTTCCTATGGATGCGCTCTACGCATCAGGCATCTTCGTGCCCTACATCCAGAAGTTGGATATTCCCGACCTCTCTATCGCTTCACCTGATATGGGTGGTGCAAAGCGTGCTTCGTCTTATGCAAAGCACTTCAACGCACCTATCATCATCTCTCACAAGGAGCGCGCAAAGGCTAATGTCGTTGGCTCAATGACAGCTATCGGCGAGGTTGAGGGTCGCAACATCATCATCGTTGACGATATGATCGACACAGCGGGTACTATCTGCATGGCAGCTAACATGCTTATGGAGCGTGGTGCAAAGAGCGTTCGCGCAGCTATCACACACCCCGTGCTTTCAGGCAAGGCTTACGACCGCATCAACGAGAGTGCCATCCAGGAGGTTATCACAACAGATACTATTCCTTTGAAGGAGGGTGAGGATTTGTCGAAGTTCACTGTATTGAGCGTAGCTCCCATCTTTGCGGATGTTATCGAGCGCGTTCACAACTACAAGTCAATCTCGTCAATCTTCTATCGCTAATATTCAGTGATAAAGGGTTCTTCTTAACCCAACAAAAATGGGCGTGTCCAATGCGGGCACGCCCATTTTTTGAGACATTATGTTATGTTTGTCGTGTTTGTGGGTTACAAAAATGTAACCCCCAAACACGTTTGGGTAGTGAGGTGTAGTGAGGAGTAGCGAGGTGAAAATAATGAGTTTAGGGAGGTTAGGGAGGTTAAGGAGTTTAGTGTTTTACTGTGGTTGCTAAATTCTCTAATTTCTCTAATTTCTCTAAACTAATAATACCTCAACTTTCATTAGCCCCACGACCCAATTTTGCATGATAGGGTTGCAGATACAACGCTCGGCAAAAATGCCGTCGATGGGTAGTACTTGAGGTACGTCCCATTGACGGCACTTTTTGTTAGCGGCAGTAGATGTCTGCCCTATCATGCAAAATTAATTTCGGCAATGACGTAGTTGCTACCCCCTATAAATATTGCATCGGTGGGCAGAGCAAGACAGCGGGCGCGCTCGATGGCCTCCTTCACTGTGGGTGCTGTCTCGAAGTCGAGACCGAGCTTTGTAGCCTCGGCTGCAATATCCTCGATGGCGCGGGCACGCTCGATATTTGCGCGGGTGAAGATGTAGTGCGCATGCTTTGGTAGGAGCGCCAAGATTTTAGAGAGCTCTTTCTCGCGCGCGAAGCCCATAACGGCAAAGAGGCGGTCGCACTCGAGGTTAGTGAGCTGCTCGGCAACATAGCGAATGCCAGCCTCGTTGTGACCTGTGTCGCATACGGTATATGGCTCGTATGTGAGCACCTGCCAGCGACCAGAGAGTCCTGTGGATGCTGCTGCGGTGGCTATGCCCTCGCGGAATGCACGACGCGAGATTGTGAGGGGTGTGTAATCAGCGAGGTAGTCCGCAGCGGCACACACGGTGACGATGTTGTGGCGCTGGTAGTCACCAAGGAGATCCACATCGAGCTCGTAGCCACGCTCATCGCGCACGCGCGTGAGGCTAAAGTGCTGATTGTCGTTATCGAAGTGCTCCACACCATTAAGACGCCACTCGTCCTCGGCAAATATCACGCGCGAGTGTAGCTCCTCGGCACGCTCGACAAATACGTTGTCGTAGGCCTCCGAGTGCTCGCCAATAACAACTGGCACGCTCTTCTTTATGATGCCCGCCTTCTCTTTGGCAATCTGCGCAAGGGTATCACCAAGGAACTCCGTATGGTCGAAGCTCACGTTGGTCACAACGCTCAAGATGGGTGTTATGAGGTTTGTGGCATCGAGGCGACCACCAAGGCCTGTCTCGATAACTGCCACCTCGACATCGCTTTGGTCGAAGTAGTCGAATGCCATGGCAGCGGTCATCTCGAAGAACGAGAGGTCGAGTTCCTTCATCTTATCCTTGTGCTTGTCGACAAAGTTTACCACCTTCTGCTTGGGCATCATCTCGCCATCTACGCGTATGCGCTCACGGAAGTCCACAAGGTGTGGCGAGGTGAAGAGTCCTGTGCGGTATCCTGCCTCGCGGAGTATCGAAGCGAGCATGTGCGACACCGAGCCCTTGCCATTTGTTCCCGCAACATGAATGGTGTAGTAGTTGCGCTGGGGGTTGCCTATATGTTGACAGAATGAGGCTATACGCTCCAATCCTGGCTTGTAAGCGTCGCCACCAACACGCTGGAACGACGGCATAGAAGTGAATAGAAATTCGAGTGTCTCTGCGTAATTCATATATATATAATTATAATATTATAGGTTAATCAACAAGATGGTTGCGACGCTTGGTGCGGTATGCTACATAGTACATAAGAGCGAGCACTGCTGTGTATGCCGCTATGCGCGCAATCCAGTCGCCATACATGGTGTAGAAGGTTATGTCGTCGCGCAACTCCACCTCCTCGGTGAGCACACCGCGCTCATCCCACTCAAGGCGCTCGCCGATGGTCTCTCCGCGTGGCGATATGAAACCCGAGATTCCCGTGTTGGCACTGCGCGCAACGGCACGGCGCGTCTCGATAGCGCGCAGACGGCAGTAGTCAAAGAGGCGTCTATGACCTGGGGTGTCACCCCACCAGCCGTCGTTCGATATCACCGCCATAACTTCGGCACCCTCGCGCACGAAGCCCGCAAAGTGGTCTCCATAGAGGCCCTCGTAGCATATTGCAGGCCCCACCTTGATGCCGTCATTCTCAAATAGCACATGGCTATCGCCCCAGCCGAGCTGTCCCGATATACCACCGAGGTCTACCTTGAAGTTTTTGAGCAACTTACGGAAGGGCATCGCCTCAACGCCGATGACGAGCTTCTGCTTGTGGTATATCTGTTCAACACCGCCGTCAGCATCAATCTGCAGTGCCGAGTTAAAAAGGTCGTAGTAGCCAAAATCAGCCTTTCGCGCCGTCTCCGTAGCCTCAACATCGCCATAGTAGCGCACGGTAGATGCTCCCGAGATTAGCTTCATATCCTTGTGCACACCACCATGCAAGCGCTTGAATACCGCCGTGTAGTACCTGCTATTATCCTCGTCTATAGAGCCCACCATCGGCAGATAGGCAAGTGACGACTCGGGCAACAGAGCAAAGCGCGTACCAGAGGGCACCTCGTCCATTAGGGCATAGAGCGTCATTGCGGGGTTCATCATGTCAGCAGCCTCGCGCTCATCCTCATAGCAGGGGACATTGGGTTGGATGACCGACATCTGAACACTACGCTTCGATGGCTCATAGCCAAAATATAGTGACAACGAGATGATTATGGGCACAACGACTATCACGAGTGCCATCATCAAGTGCGAGAGTTTACGTGTGCGCAACGCCTCGAAAATGGCGATATTTGAGCATAGCACCCATAGCGTACCACCAAAAGCACCCGTGTACTCATACCACTGCACCGCCATCACATCGTTCGAGAGTCCGTGACCAAGGAGCAACCATGGGAACGAGAATACCTCGGCAGAGTTGTAGATGGACTCCACGGCAATCCATATTGCGACAAGGAGCGTGTATGCCAAGGCGCGGGGTGCACGCTTCGAGGTGTAGTGGTAGGTCATGAAGCCTACAAGGCTATAAAACGTACCGAGCAGGCTCGCCGAGATTGTGCCTATGGGCGCAGCGTTCCACACCCACCATATTGTCGAGAGGTGCCACAGCATAAATGCCAACGACGCCCAGCCACACATGCGCCACCAGTCGCGACGCGAGTCGCTGTACGACTCACTCAAAATCAACAAAGGCACAAAGGCGCCGAGCATCCATCCGCCACCGCAACCTAACCAACCGAGGCTCAACAATAGAGCCGACAGCAACACCATTATGAGAGGGCGCATACCACGCCATTTATTCAAGATGTTCATTCTTTTCATTATTCGCTTATATGCCTACAAAAATACGAAACATTCGTTAAATATCAACCATTATGGCAGCAAATTTGGCAGAATAGGCTTTTTTATCTATATTTGTATATTGTTTAACGAGCTAATGGCACTGACAATGAGCAACAATATAGAAAATAACGACACCCTGCGCTGGCATCACCGCCTATCCCTCGAGCTGCTGTGGGGTGCTTGTTGCGCCATGGGCTACATGCCACGATGGTTTCGTTATGGCATGTTCAAGCCCTTTGTATATGCTCTACTACGCATGTTGCGCTACCGCTACGACGTATCATACAACAACATCAAAGGCTCGTTCCCCGAGATGAGCCACAAGGAGGTTAAAAGCCTTGTGCACGCCTCATACTCCAACCTTGCCGAGGTGATTGTGGAGACCATCTGTCTGGCGGGTGCGAAGCGCAGAGGCGACCTCGACCATGTCACATGGATAGACCTCGACAAGCACCTCGAGCGCACAAAGGGTCGCGACTGGATATTCATGGCGGCGCACTACGGCTGCTGGGAGTACTTCCCTCTGTGGTCAATAGTCGACACCGAGAACCACCTTGTCGGCGTCTACCACCCCCTCAAGAGCATTGTTTTCGAGCACCTATACCGTCGCTTGCGCAACTACACCCCCAACGTGTACCAAGTGACAATGCAGGATACCGTGCGCCACTACGTCCGAAATCGTGGCAAGGGCAAAAACATTGTATTGGGACTTATCTCCGACCAGACGCCCAACCTGCGCCCCGACACCGAGTGGTTCGACTTTCTAAACCGCAAGACCGCATTTATTGATGGCAGCGAGAAGTTGGCAATGCGCTTTAACATGCCCATCTACTTCACACATATCGAGCGCATAGGAGCGGGTCGCATGGCTATACGCTTCGACGAGATATACGACGGTGTAGAGGTGGTTGAGCCCAACGAGATTACGCGCCGCTACGTCGCAGCACTCGAGAAGATGATTAAGGAGCGACCCGAACTGTGGATGTGGACACACAAGCGCTGGAAGCATAGCCCCGAGAAGCAGCTACGCCGATTTGGCAAGATGACAAAGAGTGGCGAGAACTAATGCCACGACACCCAAACTACAATGAAGAGCGTATGAACAAGTACAGAATATCATATATCACAACGATATATGGCGTTGAGCCATACATCGCCAAGTTTGCCGAGACATTTCTCGGACAGACCTACAACGATATTCAGTTTATCTTTGTCAACGACGGCACGAAGGATGCCTCGATGGAGATTCTAAACTCGATAATCGAGGAGCGATTCTCGCACCTCAAGGAGCGCATCGTAATCATCAACAAGCCAAACGAGGGACTACCCCTCGCGCGCAAGAGTGGTCTCGAGGTTGCCGAGGGTGAGTATGTACTCTTTGCCGATGCCGACGACTGGATTGAGCTTAATGCCATTGAGAGGGTTATGGATGTGGCAGATAGGACAAATGCCGACATCATCTATTTCGACCTTGTGAAGGAGTATGGTCACAAGCGCAGCATAAAGCGCGAGCTGGAGTATACAGCCGCAACACGCGAGTTGTGGATAGAGAACATCTTCAACTACCGCTCACATGGCTACACCGCCACCAAGTGTTTCCGCCGCTCGCTCTACACCGACAACCACATCTTCACGCCGAAGCTCGGCATGCACGAAGATATGTACCTCATGGCGCAGCTTATCTACCGCGCCAAGAGCATCGTGCGTCTGCCCGAGGTGTTGTATCACTACCGCAAGGATAACGAGAATGCCATGTGCTCGCAGTGTCGCGAGGTGCGACACACAGCCTCGTCGCGCAACCTACTCGACCTATACTCGAAGTTTATGGATAACCTCGCCGAGAGTCCCATCAAGGATGTTGCCGATGGCTTGGTGCTGCGCGCTGGCTGGCACCATATATTACATAAGTATGACCTCTATGGCGAGTATCCTTGGCTCGGTGATGCGATACGCAGGGCGAAGATGAGCACCAACTATCGCACGCCTTTCGCCTTTCAGTTGATTGTCAAGTGCTACAACGCACTGTTCCACTAACAATTACTACCTGTTTGATTGCATTTTATATTCGTAGGAGTGGATACCCTCGGCACGGAAGTCATTGTGGTAGCGCTCCAACACCTCGCGGTATACCTCGTCATAGCGAGGGATAAAGAGGTCGTCGCCACGCTCCATGTGCTCGATAATCTCCTCGGCAAGTGCGCGCGTAACATTTAGGTCAGTAACACCCCTATAGAACGATGTGCCCTTGATAGCACCTGGTGCGACATGCAGAATGCGGTTTGTCGTGCCACACATCTCCAACTCCACATTCAGGCTCTCGATAAATATCTTAAGAGCCGCCTTCGATGCGCCATATACAGCAAACAGGGGCGACGACATAAAGCCAGCAATGCTACCCATAATAGCGGTACGGAATGGCTTTTTATCAGCTATGCGACCATAGAAATGGTGGATAATGCGCATTACGGCGGTAGCATTCACCGTCATGCTTGCCATAACATGCTCCTCGTCGACATCCGCAAAGTGGGCAAGGCGACCAAAGCCCGCGGTTATAACCAGCGTGTCAATATTCTTAAAATCGTCGAACAACGCAAAATCTTCACCCCGAAGGTCGAACTCTCGAAAGCAGAACTTTGGGTTGGCATACTCCTCTTGGACAGCTACCCTATCGACGATATATACCTTGTCGCACGCGTCGCGCTCGGCAAGCAGCGTGGCTACGGCGAGACCTATGCCGTTAGCACCACCAACAACTAATGCGCGGCTCATATCTCGAACATGTTTTCGCGATTAGCAAACTGCTCCATGACACGCGCCATGGCTATACTCTGGCGTGGCGTGAGGCGCGCTGACGAGCTACGGTGGTTGATAATCAACGACACAAACTCCTGAATTTCGTATCTCAAGCCCGGCTCATCCCACTTATAGAAGTACTTTTTATTGCGATTTTGGTCTTCGTAGCGCAGCTCGAAGTAGTCGGTCTTCCACCATGGCGAGGGGACATACACATAGCCCTGTGTACCCGAAATAACGAGGTTGCCCTCGGTCTTTACGCCCAAGCCGAGCTGGAACGAGGCTATAGCACCCTTATAGCGCACGATGCCGCGCGTGTATACATCCACACCCCTCTCATTCATGCGGCTATATATATCAATCTGTTCATAGTCAACGCCCAACAACCTGACGATGGGCAACAAGGGATAAGAGCCCATCTCGTAGAGCGAGCCTCCCGCCATATCGGGGTCGAGCTCTCGCTTCAAATTCTCCTCGCCCCACAACTTCGACTCCGAAGCATCTATGCCCACAACATCACCAATAAGACCACTCTTAACCAACGTAACAAGGTGGTTGAATGCTGGGCTAAATGCCGTCTTGTTGGCCTCCAAGAGCACAACGCCGCGCTCCTTGGCTATGGCAAAGAGCTCCTCCGCCTCACCCTCGCGCAACACCATGGGTGTCTCGCACAACACATGGCGACCGTGCTCCAAGGCATACTTCGCCTGTTGGTAGTGTAGGTTGTGTGGTGTAGCGATATAGACCGCATCGGCAGCCTCTACAGCCTCCTCGAGGCTATCGACAACGAGTGACTCATCGAGTCGCGCTGCCGCCTCGCGATTGGTGTCGTAGAGGGCAACAACCCTGGCGGCATCCACCTTGTCGACCTCCGCGTAGAAGCGTTGTGCAATACGACCGCAGCCCACAATGGCGATGTTAACCAACACCTCGTTCTCGGCACGCAGCATAGTCGATGATACGCCCTCGGTGCGAGGCAGGTAGACAACTTCGCAATACTCCGAGAGGTAGTCAAACTTACCCTCCCAGTCCGAGCCCACGGTGAAGATGTCGATGTCGTACTTGAGGATGTCATCAATCTTTTGACCCACATAGTCCTCGATAATCACCTCGTCGACAATGCCCGTAGCCTTGACCGCCTCGACGCGCTCCAAGACATTGTTGCGCACATTGAGCTTGCCGCGCTCGCGGTCGAAGCTGTCGTTCGTAACACCCACAATGAGGTAGTCTCCCAACGCCTTGGCACGGCGCAGAAGGTTGATGTGTCCCTCATGCAATAGGTCGTATGTACCGTATGTAATAACCCTCTTCATCGTTTGGTCTATTTCTCTCCGTAAATCTCCTCAATATACTCCTTACAATGTATGCACTTGCGTATCGCGTCGTCAGTGGGCAGCTTGCGCCAATCGCCATATACATTTGTTAGGTAGGCATCCATATCCCTTGGCACGGGGAGTTCCACGCCCTCAAATTGGGTAGTAGCAAGGGGCAGTGCATCCTTCATAAAGAAGGTGTGGCGCGCCCATCCCGTACCCAATGTGTAGTGGTACTCCTTGCGCGGGTTGATGCGTCCCACAAGTCGCAATATGGGGTTCACCACGCCAAAGCACAAGCCCTGCACGAGGCGTATTAGCGGTTTACGCAACCACCCCCAGCGGATATAGGATGTTGGATGCTGCAAGTTGTTGTATATCACCGTTGCCGCGCGTGCAGCAAAGTAGTTCGTCTCCTCGATGGCAAATATATCGAAGCCTATGCCGCGCCATTTGTAGTAGTCGTAGCGACGCGAAGAGGTAGTGATGCACCCCTCGCGCTTGCGGAACTTACCAAAGGCGTTGACATAGTCGACATCGGTACGCATAGAGTGGTAGACATACTCGTTGCTATCGAGCCTCTCGAGGATGCGCTCCAAGCGCTTGCAGTCCCTTCTCAATAGCACAATATCGAGGTCATCATCCCAGGGAATAAAGCCCCCATGGCGCGCCGCACCAAGCAGCGTGCCCGAGCTCAGCCACCACTGTATGCCGTTAGCATCGCATATATCCGTCACCACACGAAGCATCTTCAAGAGCTCCATCTGGTCGCGTCGTAGGCACGAGCCATCGGGATTATACTTTGCTCGGAGAGCCTCATTATCAAAGTTTGCCACCATATTCCAAAGCGTAATATTAGGCAAATTTACACTTTTTTTTCCAAATAATAGGAATAATCGCTATCTTTGTGATAACAACACAAACTTTTTGAATGGATGAAACGCTTATTGCAGAAGATAGGTTGGGTGCTTAATCGCATCGCAAAGACACCAGGAAACATCGCGGCATGGATAGCAAACGCTACAACACCCGTGGTGCATGGACGCGTGGTCTGCTGGGCGTACAACTTCAAACAATACAGTTGCAACCCGCGCTACCTGACCGAGTATCTGCTTAAGCATCACCCCGAGTTCGAGATATACTGGGTACTGCGCAAGGGCTTCGACACCTCCGAGCTGCCCGAGGGCGTCAAGGCTGTGCGCTTCCGCACATGGGAGTATTTGAGGCTCATGGCATCGGCAGAGTTTCTGCTCACCAACATTCGCACCGACCCATGGCGCATATATTGGCACAAGCGCGAGGGACAGAAATATGCTATGTTGTGGCACGCGGGCGTAGCGCTCAAACGCATCGAGGCAGATGCGGCAGACAAGTTGAGTTTCAGCTACACACAGCGCGCAAAGGCTGACTCAAAGGTGTGCGACCTCATGATTTCGGGATGCGCGATGCAGACAAAGCTTCAGCGCGAGAGATATTGGTACAACGGCGAGATATTGGAGCGCGGCATACCGCGCAACGACATATTCTTTGACACGGCTCGCCACAAGGAGCTCCGCGAGCGCATAGCCAAGCAATATGGCATCGACCCCAAGAGTCGCATAGTGCTCTATGCCCCCACCTTCCGCGTAGACTACTCCACAAAGCCCTACGCCATAAACTGGTCTCGCGTGACACCCGCCATAAGCCGCATGTTTGGTGGCGAGAGCGTAGCTGTGCTCGTGCGCATGCACCCGCTGCTTATCGGCAAGGTAGAGACCTCGCACCTCGTAGCATACGAGGGCGTGTGCGACGCGACGCGCTACCACGACATGCAGGAGCTGCTCGCAGTTGCCGACATGCTTATCACCGACTACTCGAGCTCGATGTTCGACTTTGCGATGCAGGGTCGACTATGCTTGCTCTATGCCACCGACGCCAATGCTTACGACCGAGGCTTCTACTTTAACCTCGACGAGCTACCCTTCCCACTCTCGGAGAGCGAGGAGCAGCTGCTTGACACAATCGCAAACTTCGACAACGAAGCCTACACCGCGCGTCTTAACACCTTCTTCACCGAGCGCATAGGTCTCAAGGAGAATGGTCACGCCTCGCAAGCCCTTGCCAAGTGGATGATAGCACACCGCCTGTAGTCGGTTAACAAGAGTAGTCTGGGAGTAGAGAGTGTAGAATGAGTAGCGGGAGTGCCATCCCTTATGTCTCTTATGTCTCTTGCGTCTCTTAAGTCTCTAATTTCTCTCGCCTCAAGGCGAACAAAAATCAATAAAAAGTACTGAAAACTTGCGATTTAGATATTTTTTACTACCTTTGCAGTCCCAAAGCAGGTATCTATGGGGTTGCGAGTGACTATCGCAACTGAGTGATACCGAAGTTAAACAATTAATTATTAAACAGTTATGAAGTCAATTCAGATTAACGGTACTGCACGTGCAGAGTTCGGTAAGAAGTTTGCAAAGGCAGCTCGTCGCGAGGGTCAGGTACCTTGCATCATCTACGGTGGTGGCCAGGAGAAGGCATTCACAATCGACGCAAAGGAGCTCAACCAGCTCATCTACACTCCTAACTCTTACATCGTTGAGCTCAACATCGACGGCGTTGTAG
>JAGBTW010000079.1 GCA_017631135.1 Alistipes sp. | reverse complement strand
CAACATCCTTTGCCTTCTCCTCGACATCGGCAATGAGCTCCGAAACGGCCTCGATGGGCGCTTCATACTCCACAGGGCTATTGTCACCCAGCGACTCACGCACCTCGAGCAACATTAGGCGTATGTGCTGCAAACGCTCCAAGATTGAGACATCGCGCTTCACGCTCTTACCGCGACGCTTCATCGCGCTATTAGCACCCTCAAGCGTCATACCCTTCTCCTTTACGAGGTGGTAGATAAGCTTGAAGTTCTCGATGTCCGAAGGGGTGAACATGCGGTTACCCTTCTTGTTTTTGTGAGGCTTGATACAGTCGAACTTCGACTCCCAATAGCGGATGAGTGATGCATTAACATCAAACATCTCTGTCACCTCGCCCATAGAATATAACAACTTTGCCATATCTCTTATATTATAGTTTTACTATTCTCAAATCTTTGGGATACATATTATTACATCGCGCACCTATACGCTTCACGAAGCCTATCGGAACACCCTTATATCCAACTACGTTTATACCCTCGGCAAACTGCGCCGCCGAAATATCGTTCCTACGAAGGTAGTCCACAGCATCATCCAACTCCACATCTACCATAGGGACAACATCCCTATTAAGACCAACATAGAGTGCAAGCGGATGCTCGGGCTTTAGCTTCTGCTTGAAGATGCGTCCCATAGCGACACCAGAGTATACTACCGACAGGTTCTCCGACAGCGTCACTATAGCCTCTGCCACAGCACTATTATAGGCATAGATGTCGTCACCCACCATCATAAAGGTGTGCTCCGCGGCATCATCCACCCAGCGCGCCAACTCCTTGACATCGGCCTTTGCGGGCAGACTGAAGAGCTTGCGTCGCGCCTTGGGCGAGCTACGCTTAATAGCGCCATCGCTCTTGCGCGCCACGGCAGCGAAGAAACCCTCGCCACGAGCCTTGTGCGGATAGAAATGGAAGCACTGGAACGCCCCTATATCACTGCGCACAACACCCCAACTATCAGCCACATCTACCCTATCGGCCATCTCGACCTCGTCGCCATACTCCGACATAAGCCACTCCACTATGCCCTCGTCCTCCGTAGGGTTAAAGGTGCAAGTGCTATAGATGAGCGTACCACCTGGGCGCAGTGCACGCCACGCCTCGGCAACAATCTCCTTTTGGCGCTCGGCACACACCTCGGGCGATGATGGCGACCACTCCGAGCGTGCCTCCTCCATCTTGCGAAACATACCCTCACCCGAGCATGGAGCATCTACCGCCACAACATCAAACCAGTGGCTAAACTGACCTATATGGCTTGGCTCGTTGCAAGTAACCACGACGTTACCCATACCCCAGCGCTGAACATTATCCGCAAGCGCCATGGCACGGCTGTGGCTGATGTCGTTTGCCACGACCAAGCCCCTGCGCCCAACAAGCGTAGAGTATATCGTGGTCTTGCCTCCTGGAGCAGCGCACATATCGAGCACTTTTGCCCCCTCCATGTCGTAGTTAGCAAGCAGGTGAGCCACAAACTGTGACGACGCCTCCTGAACATAGTATACACCACCATGCAACAGCGGGTCGAGCGTAAACTGGGGGCGCTCGGCGAGGTATCTACCCCACTTGCACCACCCCACAGGCTCACCCTCGAAGGTCTCGGCGGGCTTGGCGGGGTTTAGGCGCAACGACACAGCGGGCTCGGTGTCAAGAGCTGCAAAAAGCCTCTCGGCATCTTCGCCTAGCGCCTCGCGCATGGTGGCAACAAACTCCTTTGGCAGCGGCGTATTCATAGGTTAGAGCTGTCGTTTACCTGTGCACATCTCCTCAACAGAGGCGCATATACGGTCGATAATCGAGGGGTCGGCAACAAAGTCATCGGCATCCTTATCTACGACCAACACGCGACCCTCGTAGATATTCTCAATCCAGTGGTTATACTTCTCGTTCAAGCGATTGAGATACTCCTCGTCGATGTTCTGCTCGTACTCTCTACCGCGCATCTTAATCTGCGAGATGAGCGTAGGCACGCTCGCCTTGAGGTAGATAAGCACATCGGGCTTGGGCAACAATGACTGCTCAATGTTAAACATCTTCATGTAGGTGTCGAAGTCGCGGCTCGCCATAAGCCCCATAGAGTGGAGGTTGTCGGCAAAGATGTGCGCATCCTCATATATCGTTCTATCCTGCACAACATTGTCCGAGCCATCAGCAAGCATTGTCAATGTCTGCTGAATGCGGCTACCGAGAAACCACAGCTGAAGGTGGAACGACCAACGACCCATATCCTCATAAAAGTCGTTGATGTAGGGGTTAGCCAAGTCCTCGTAATATGCCTTTGCGCCATATCGTTTGGTCAAAATCTCGGTGAGCGTAGTCTTGCCGCTACCGATATTTCCCGCAATAGCTATATACATAATGGTTAGTGTTTTATATTGTTTTATTTAATATCATGTGGGTTAGTTAAATAGCTCGGCGACACGCATAATGGCTTCTGGCATGGCGAATACCACAACGCGGTCGTAGGCATTGATGCGCGTAGAGTCTACGGCAATGCAGACGCGGTCACCACGCACCACACCGCCAATCATAGCATCATCGGGCATGCCGAGCTCCTTGATAGAGTGCTTTGTTGCGGGCGAGTTGGGCTTAACGATAAACTCCAACACCTCCGCCTGGCTTCCTGTCAAGCACTTGATAGCCTGCACATCTGTGGTCATAGTGAAACGGAAGATGTTAGATGCCGTAACGAGCTTCTTGTTGATGATGGTATCTACGCCAATGCTCTCGGCAAGCGAGATATAGTTGATGTTCTCCACCTCGGCAATAACCTTCTTCACGCCCATGCGCTTTGCAAGCATCGCAGCAAGTATGTTGGTCTCGCTGCGACCCGTTACAGCAACAAAGGCATCCATACCCGACAAATCCTCCTCGAGCATAGCCTCCGTGTCGCGACCATCCTCGTTGATGATAAGCGTCTTATCGAGCATCTCGGCAAGGCGATATGCCTTATCCGAGTTATAGTCTACAAGCTTGATATTCACCTTGTTTTGCAACTCGTTGGCGATGCGCACACCGATGCGCGAACCACCCAAAATCATCATGTTGCGTATATCCACCTGGTTGTTACCCGAGAGCTCCACGACGCTCTGTGCCGAGTTGTGACGCGCAATGATATATACCATATCCTCCGCCTCGTAGACATCGTCAGACTGTGGGATGAAGGTGCGCGAGCCTCTTACAATAGCGACGGTGCGATACTCCAAGTCCTCGTCGGCATCGTCCTCGATGACCTTCTTGCCAAGCAGTGGCGATGTCAACTCGAGCTTAAATGCCACCAACGAGAGCTTGCCAGCCGCAAAGTCAACATACTCCGTAGTGGAGGTATGACCCAAGAGGTTGATAACCTCGCGCGCAGCAATTTGCTCGGGATAGAAGAGATAGTCAATGCCCATATCGATGAATATCTCCTTGCTATTGGGCTCGAGATACTCGTTGCTATCTACGCGGGCAATAGCCTTGCGCGCGCCGAGCTGCTTTGCCATGACCGCCGAGAGGATGTTGTCGTTCTCCACAGAGCGCACAGCGATAAAGAGGTCGCACTTACGCACACCCGCCTTGCGCAACACCGAAAACTGCGTGGTGTCACCCTCCGTAGTCTCCACATCCACAAGGCTACCTACTTCGGCCAATGCCTTGGGGTCTACATCGGCAACGGTGATGTCATGACCATTACCACTGAGCATCTTGGCAAGGTGTGTGCCCATATCGCCGGCACCTGCAATTACTATCTTCATACACTAATCAAGTGAATATAAACCAATTATATACAGCCGTCATCTAACAACGAACTATAACATTTGCAAAATCAACTGCAAATAT
>JAGBTW010000078.1 GCA_017631135.1 Alistipes sp. | reverse complement strand
CTTAACTACTACTTGAATGTTTACTTTAGATTCTAACAGCTAAACTGATGAATATTATGAAACTAAATAGATTGTTTGCATTGGTTGCCATAGCTGTTATGGCTGTAGGCTGCTATGAGAAGTACGAGGATGTAGCTCCTCGTCGCATATATAACGATGGCTCGTTCGAGGCTATGTTCCCCGATGCCGAGCGCATCACCATCAAGGAGCTTAAGGATGCCTTTGGCGAGATTAGCAACACGGGTGTTAACAGTAGCTGGAGCAATACCAAGCACAAGCTCGTGGTCGAGGACATCTTCGCTCAACGCGATGTATATATCAAGGGTAAGGTAGTCTCTAACGACGAGGATGGCAACATCTACAAGTCGTTGCATATTCAGGACCACACTGCGGGTATCGAGCTTAAGCTAAACAACAATGTGGGCTTGCGCTATAAGTATGGCTCATGGGTCTATGTGCGTTTGTCGGGTCTCTACCTTGGCAACTACCGCATGATGCTCTCGTTGGGTGGTGCACCCTCGGAGTCTTACAACAAGGCGGGTGAGCATAAGTTCTACGTAAACTCTAACCTCGAACTTCAGGAGGTCATAGACCGACATGTCTTCGCTGGTGAGCCCGCACAGCTCGTTGTGGGTACATACGAGGAGTGGAAGAGCAACCCCGAGGCTGTGGACATCATCACTGTTACTCCCGAGAACTACACCCAAATCTTCCCCAACAACAAGAGCCGCGAGCAGATGTTCGGTCGCCTCATGCGCTTCGAGGGCCTCACTTGTCACTATGCTGGCGTTCCCAACCAGGATGGCGTCACCAACCCCGCACTTAAGAGTGGCTCGTATGAGAATATCTACCCCAGCTGGTTGTATTCTGACCCACGCCCCACAGTCTCAAAGGGCTGGTATCAGTGGGCATTCAAGGAGGAGATTACTGGTCGCAGCCTCTACGGCTCGGTGCTCTTTACCTACAACACTAACGCTACTGTTTGCTCTGAAAATGGTGTCTATGCACTCCGCTCGAGTGGCTACTCACGCTTCGCACGCCGCAACGTGTGCAAGGATGGCGAGAAGGCTACAATCACAGCCATCTATGGCATCTACGCGCAGAAGTCTACCTATGCGGGCAATGCTGATGACTATGCTTCGTACCAGCTTACCGTCAGCAACTTCTCGGACATCGAGTTTGAGAATGGCGATGCAGCATTCTTGACCGACGAGCAGGTTGCTGCTATGACAACTGAAGATATGAAGACCGTGCCTTGGATTGACGAGGAGGGTGAGTCAGAGTATAATTAATAGTAAGCGCTATGAAGAAGAGTCTTAAATATGTAGTTTGCGCACTTGCTGCGTCGGTAGTGCTGATGTCGGCTTGTGGCTCGAACGGTAATGAGCAGCCCGCCAAGAGTGACTACCTTGTCGTAGCCTCACAGGCGGTGATGAACGATACCGAGTGGTCAGCTGTGGCAAATAGCCTTGCTACGAAGCATAATGCCTCTATCGTGACTTTTGATAAGGCTCCACGCGAGGCTATGGATGCTATCCGCGATGCCTATCCTCGCTATGTGGCGGTTGTGGATATGCCCGAGAACATCGGTCGTGATTATGTCATCGACCTGCACCACTTGTGTCGCGATATTGACGACGACATCTATGGCGATTTCTTATGGGGTATCATCACAGGCTATGATGCCGCAGCTGCACAGCGCATGGTAGATAACAGCACCGAGCCTCTTGTGGTTAAGGATGCTGTTGCCACCATCATGGAGCTTAACTCGGCAAAGTGGTTCGATAACTACGCTTGGGTTGATGACCACACCAAGGGCTTGTGGGGATATAAGCGAGGTCGCAATGGCGACATCGTTACAGGTATGGTTGCCCCCGAGCAGGTGCTCACAAAGTTCACAGAGCTCTATAGTGAGTACGACCCCGACCTTGTTGTCACAGCGGCTCACGCTACACAGTGCAACCTCGAGATGCCATACTCGTTGGGCAACCTCAAGCCTCGCGATGGTAAGCTCTATGCCGAGGACCGCTTCACTGGCGCAGAGTGGGATGTTGCAGAGTCAGGCAAGCGCCGCGTATACGCTGCCGTTGGCAACTGCCTTATTGGTGATGTTAACAACACGCGCGAGAGCATGGCTGTGGCGTGGATGAATGGCTCGAATGCCGCTACTATGCTTGGCTATGTCGTTACCACATGGCATGGTCGCAGTGGCTGGGGTGCACTCAAGTATTGGGTTACCTCTCCCGACCGCTACACACTCGCCCAGGCGGTATACCTCAATCAGCAGGACTTCCTCCATCAGCAACATGTGTGGTACCCCGAGCTTCTTGATGAGCGTTATGACTTCTCGTCTGACGACTTTTGGGGCGAGTTAGAGATGGCGCGCACACGCCTCGAGGAGGTGCTTGGTCGCAAGCTCGACTACAATAATGCCCAAGATTGGGATATGTTGGGCTTTTGGCACGACCGCGATGTGTTGGCTTACTATGGCGATCCCAAGTGGAGCGTTATGTTGCAGCCAGTAGATGGTGAGCGCGACTATAGCGTAAGCTCACGCCGAGAGGGTAATAAGTATATCGTTACGGTCACAACATCCGATAACTTCTCGTTGGAGCGCATGCGTGGCGATAAGTTCAAGCAGGAGCATGTTCTCGATTTGCCATTCAGCTACTTCTTCCCCGAGCGCCTCGCGAACCCTCGATTGGCAGATGGTCAAGCGTGGGAGGTGGCTCTCGACGAGAACTTCTTGCTTGTTTACAATGCTGACTTCGCACCCAACACCACCTATGAGATAGTCCTCGACGTGGAGTAGTGGCGCTTTATCTTTTAGATGATATAAAAATCACCTTTCGCTTTAATCTGCGAGAGGTGATTTTTATTGCTCCATTGGTAGAATAATAGTTGTGTAATACGGATTTATTGAGTAAAAACTTGCATTTGTGGAAATATATGTTTAATTTTGTAATGACACGTTTTACACTATTAACTAAAAACTTATCACTATGGAAACAAGAGCTGCTCACCAGTTGCCAACCAACCGAGGTTTGTTGAAGATGCTTATCTTCTCTCCATTGACACTCAGCATCTATCCCTTGGTAGTATATTCACGCATCTCAACAGAAATTAACACCGTAGCATCACGCCACGATGGCAAGCACACCATGCACTATTGCCTCATCTACTTCTTGTTGTCAGGTATTACCTTGGGCATTGCTCCCATCGTGTGGCTCCACAGAATTAGTGGCCGTATCGGTTGCGAACTTAAGCGTCGCGGTATTGCCTACAAATTTAGCTCGGCAGACTTCTGGTTGTGGAGTGTGTTGGGTAGCATCATCTTTGTAGGTCCATTCGTCTTCATCCACAAGTTCCTCAAGGCGATGAATCTCCTTAATGCAGATTATAATCAGAGAGGTTAGAAGTTGTCTAACAAAGATATGCATAAAACAAGTGGCTGTCCAAATGCTGGACAGCCACTTGCTTTATATCTATATCCCAAAGATGTTACCCGTATATTGCACGCTATTGTAGAACGGCGATGATATGGTGAGCGTAGCGCCTCCGTAGCGGGAGTATATCTCAAAAGTGAACGTGTAGGTTGTGGACGAGAACATGGGGCTCTGAAACTCCACGTGCCACCCCTCGGCGGTCTTTTCGACACTATAGCCCTGCACGCTTGAGAGCACATAGTTGAACACAACAAAATAGTAGGGTGGTGTGTATCCCTTGAGGAAGGGCATGCAGACATCTACGGCGCTGTCCCACACGATAATCTCGTAATTGGGGTTTTGGAGGTTGCGCATCATGCCACCAGGGAGCTGTTGCATGGTCTCGGGTACAAAGCGATAGTTGTGCGATGTCACCAACGAGTCCACATAGTGCTCATATTGCGCCATGCGCTCGGCACGTTGTTTTTGGCGCGCCTCGTGCTTTTGTTGTCGCTCCTGTTGACGCTCCTTTGAGGTGTCGCCCTGCGCCTCGACGATAGCAAAACCCAAGATTGTGAGTATCGCTATTGAGGCTGTGATGATAAGTGTTCGTTTCATAAGGCTTAAATGTTTTGTTTAAGCCCTATGAACAAACACCATACCAATTTATCGTTTTACGAAGCGGTCTACAACAGCCGAGCAAGCGGCATCGCCAGTGATGTTTAGCGTTGTGCGAATCATGTCGAACACACGGTCGAGGGCATAGAACAAGGGTAGACCCTCCAAGGGTATGCCTGCGGCAACGAGCACCGCTGCAGCAAGGAGCGTAGGACCAGGAACACCCGCCTGACCGATAGCACCAAGTGCGCAGACAACAGTTATAGATACATACTCGGCAATGCCAAGGTCGATGCCATAGAGCTGTGCAAAGAATGTCGCAAGCAGCGCATAGTAGATGGCGTTACCCGACATGTTGATTGTAGCACCCAATGGCAGAACAAAGCCCGATGTCTGCTTAGATATTCCCATGTTGTCGCAAGCCTCCATGTTTACTGGGAGCGTGGCGAG
>JAGBTW010000077.1 GCA_017631135.1 Alistipes sp. | reverse complement strand
GCACTCATCGGGGTACTGTGTCCACTGCAACTCACCCTCCTTATAAGAGCCTGAACCAGAGCCTCCAGCCTCGGTCTTAATCAAGTCCTCATTGCCAGACTTTACCCACTTGCCACCATCCGCTTTTACACCATACTGGCTCAAGCCCATAGGCACGGCAGCCGAAAAGATTTTACCATCCACATCCTCAATACCCGCCAATGTAACAAACTCGCCATTGCCGAGGAAGTTCTCCGAGAGGTAGTGCTCCTCGAGGGTGTCGTTGGTGGTGTATGTCTCCGCCTCAACATCGAGGTACGACACAAGGAATGACTTGGGAATGAAGCCATTGGCATCTGCCCACTCCGCAGGGCCGTCACCCGTCGAGAAGGTCATTATGTAGCGGTCGTAGATGCCATAGGTGGTGAAGCGTCTTACGGCATACTCCGCAGGGCGCGCCGCGAGCGTGTAGTCGCTGTTCATGACGTATGAGCGCGTAGTGCCCGCATTACCTTGGTTGTATGTTAAGCCGTAGAGGTATTTATCTTTCCAAAATACCCAGTATGAAGCGCCATCGTTGACAAGACCCTCGGTCATGCCCACCACGCCGCCATCGAGGTTGGATGCAGTGACAAGGGCATTTGTTGTGTTACCTGTGAATGTGCCCTGCGTGGCAAGGACATATGGGCGCACCGCATTGTTGTTCTCCGCGCCACCTGATGGGGTGTTTGTGTTTGTCTCACACGCTGCCATAACGGCTAGCGCAATTGTCGATAGTGCAACTACCGTGAACTTTCGTAAAATCTTGTTAATCATGGCTTTTTATATTATTACTAAATGCTAATTACTCACTGCTAATTGTTGCGTAGCGCTATGCGTAGCTTGATGTAGAATGCTCTACCCGCCTTTTGTAGACTGAAGTTGTCGTATAGTCGCTCGTTTGTGATGTTGCGGCACTCGGCGGCGATGTTGTATCGACCATCCTTGAGGGAGTATGACAGCGATATGTTGTGAGCGAACTGGTCGGGCACCATGTAGTCGTCCTTGTTCGAGCCTATGCGCGACGAGTAGTAGTAGAAGCGGTGGGTGTATTGGTTATCGTATGTGAGTGACAGTGTGTTACCCTTTGCGCCGCAGTCGTGCCACGAGAGTGTCACAAAGCCATCGGCAAAGAGGTATGGGATGTTTGGCATGCGGTCGCCATAGCCGAGGTTGGGCATCGACGAACCTATTGCTGTGGGCTGGTTGTCGCGCACATCCATATAGGTGAAGTTGCCACCCACGCTCACCCAGCGTTTGTAGTCGTAGCGTGCCGAGAGGTTGATGCCCCATGTGCGCACCGAGCCATAGTTGATGTAGCTCGCAGCAGCTTTGCCACCGCTCAAATCGACGATGTTGCGCTGTATATAGTCCTTGGTGTCGCGCCATATAGCGCCACCCTCGAGGTAGAGGTTGTGTTGGTTGAGTGTGCCGTATGAGTCTGTGTAGCAGAGGTTAAAGTTTAGGTTGTTGCTGCTCTCGGGGCGTATGCCTATGTCGCCCATCTCAAGGTCCTCGTCGCCAAACATCTCCTCGATGGTGGGCAAGCGATATGCCTTTTCGTAGGATAGCTTCGCCTGTAGCGACTCTGTGATGAGGTATGTCGCTGCGGCGCCATAGCCCAGGGCATCCTCACTGCGCGAGGTAGGCACAAACTCCGTGGCATTACTATCTGTCGCTATCGGGCCACGCACCTTGAGTGAGTAATACTTGGCAAAGAGCGAGGCGTTCCAGCGCTCCGACATAGCGAGGCGATACTGCAAGCCCGTGATGTTCTTCATCGTCTGCTTGTCTATGGCATCCTCTGCCGCCTCCTTCGCCAGAAGCGAGGTGTTTGCGCGTCGGAAGTGGTTCAAGACATGGTTGAGTGTGAAGGTGTGGGCATCACCCAAGCGGTAGTTTAGTGTTGCCGTAGCATTCCAGTTGTGGTTCTTCGAGCGTGTATGCTGATAAGACTGCTCGCCAGGCGAGTTGAGACGCTTTGTCTCGCCACGCCAGTTGTACTTATACTGCGCGGTGTCGATATTGTATGTGATATTGTGATTATAGTTCGCTGTTAGCGTAAGGTCGAGACCCTCGATGCCGATGTTGCGCTTGAGGTACTCCACCGAGGGCATGAGCGAGTTGCCATGGCGCAGCTTGTCGCCATAGACAATCTCTTGGCGCACGCCTGTCTGTATCTCCTTGTATAGCTGTGAGTAGTTGGCTGTGAAGATGAGGCGGTCTGCCCAGTGCTTATCCACCACGCCCACCTTAGCCACGATGCTCTCGTTGTGATAGGTGTCGTGGAAGCGCTCCACACGCACCAACTGCGTGCGGTCTATGCGCCCTGTGGTGAAGTCCTCGATGGGGGCATGGACAGAGTAGTTGTTTTTTGAGTAGTTCTGAAAGGCGTATACCTCCCATGTTAAGCCGTTGTTGAGCCTCTGACCCGCATTTACCGACGAGCGGTGTGTGGCGAACGAGCCGAAGGAGTATGACGCATCTGCCCACCAGCTGCGGTGTGACTTGTTTGTGACGATGTTAATCACACCACCTAACGCATCGGCACCAAAGCCCACAGGCACAACACCGCGATATACCTCCACGCGGTCGGCATAGCCCGCAGGGATGTTGTTAAGCGCAAAGGCGTTACCCACGCCCTCTTGAGGCACACCGTCGATGAAGATTTTGACATGCTTACCCGCGAAGCCATCCACCATGAGGGACATATCCGAGCCTACGCCGCCCGACTCGCGAAGCTTGATGCCTGGGGCACTCGCCAAAGCATCGGCAATGTTTTTCGATGTGTTCTTTAGGGGTTGCATGTCGACAGCCACGGCGTTGAATGCCGAGCGCTTGATGTTACCCACGCCCGAGGCGGTGACAACGATGGCATCGATGGCTGTTGTGGACTCGTTGAGGGTGAAGTTGAGCGTTGCGCTGTCGTCGAGGTTTATGTTGTGTGAGACTGTGCTGTAGCCCATCATCTCCGCTTTTATGCAGATGTTACCCTCCTTGGCAACAAGCTTGTAGCGACCCTCGGCATCGGCTGTTGTGCCACGCGTTGTGCCCTCGACGTAGATGGTCGCGTAGGGTAGTGCATTGCCGTTGCTGTCTCTTACGATGCCACTAATCTCGGCACTCGCGGGTGGCTCGGTTGCAGATGCAGCTATAGTATTAACGATTGCTACTATTAATATAAGGTGTCGAACTATTGCACTCATAGCGTTTCTTTTTGTTACTTTCTACGGTGCAAAGGTAGGGTGTATGCCACAGTGTGGCAATCGCATGATTTTGGTAAAATGGTGAGGAATGACTACCTAAATTAGGTGAAAAATAATGAACAAGAAGCTGCCTAACAAGGTTATTTTGGCGTTGCACTCGTACTCAAAATGCTCATTTACGCAAAAGTAAACTCCGCTTTTTCGTACTTCGCGCGCCTAAAACTAACTCTTGTTATACAACTTCTTGCAAAAAGGGTGTGTCTAAAAACTTATTGGATATCTTTGTGTAAGTATAGTATAAATGAGCATTTTGAGTACAAGCATATTTATTGAGAGAATAGTGCAGATACAACGCTCGGCGAATTTCGAGGCGATGGGCTGTACTTAAGCGTACTGCCCATTGCAGAGATAATTCGTTAGCGGTAGTAGATGCGCTGTTATATCAACAAAGAACGCAAAATATACTTTTTATTCAACCTATCGCTCGATGACTCCGCTACCTGCAAGAATGTCACCACTATACCACGCGGCAAACTGACCCGCTGTGATGCCGCGCTGTGGCTCGTCAAAGAGTATGTACATGCCGTCGCTGTCGCATATCAACTCTGCACCCTGCAGTGGTTGGCGGTAGCGTATGCGAACCATATATCTGCGGCGCTCACCCTCCTTCATCGCCTCCGATGTGTCTACCCAGTGCACCTCCTCGCGAAGTATGCGCAGTGCCTTGCGGTGGAGACCTGGGTGGCTGTCACCCTCGCCCACAAAGACCACATTCTCCTTGACATCCGTGCCGATGATAAAGAGCGACTCCTTGCGACCACCGATGCCCAAGCCCTTGCGCTGACCTATGGTGTAGAAGTGTGCACCCTGGTGTGTGCCAATCTTCTTGCCGTCGCGCACGGTGAGGCGATATGGCTCTGAAAGTCTCTTGTAGTCATCATCTTGGCAGTCGCGCACGAAGCGTGGCGAGTGGGGTAGTATCTCGTGTATGTTACCCTCCTTGGCCTTTAGCTGTTGCTGCAAGAATACGGGCAAATCTACCTTGCCCACGAAGCATATTCCTTGTGAGTCCTTACGCTTGGCGGTGGCGAGTTTCTGCTCCTCGGCAATGCGGCGTACCTCGGGCTTGGTGATGTCGCCAATGGGGAACATGGCGTATCGCAACTGCTCCTGCGTGAGTTGACAGAGGAAGTAGCTTTGGTCTTTGTTGCCGTCGCTACCCGCCAAGAGACGATAGTGTGTGACACCCTCGCTGTCTGTCCACTCCTCGCGTCGGCAGTAGTGTCCCGTAGCCACGCGCTCGGCACCGAGCTTGAGTGCCTCCTTAAGAAATACGTCGAACTTTATCTCTCTGTTGCACAGCACGTCGGGGTTGGGTGTGCGCCCCGCTTCATACTCCGCAAACATATACTCCACAACGCGCTTGCGGTACTCCGCCGATAGGTCTACATAGTGAAACTCGATGTCGAGACGCTTGGCTACAAGCTCGGCAAACACCTGGTCATCATACCATGGGCAGTCGCCCTCGAGCGTGCCCGTGGTGTCGTGCCAGTTGCGCATGAAGAGTCCAATGACCTCATGCCCCTGTTGCTTGAGCAAGTATGCCGCAACGGATGAGTCTACACCTCCCGAAAGTCCTATTACAACGCGCATAGTGTGAATGTTATACGGCTGCTACTTAATCAACTGCATGAACTCCTCGCGTGTGCGGAGGTCTGAAAGGAAACAGCCCGTAAATGCCGATGTGGTGGTTACGGAGCGCTGCTTCTCGACACCGCGCATCTGCATGCATGTGTGGCTCGCCTCGATGACCACAGCGACACCCGCAGGGTTGAGTGCCTGCTGTATGCTGTCGCGTATCTGCACCGTGAGGCGCTCCTGAACCTGTAGGCGGCGAGCGAAGCACTCCACCACGCGCGCAATCTTCGACAGACCCGTGATGTAGCCATTGGGGATGTAGGCAACGTGCGCCTTGCCGATGAATGGGAGCATGTGGTGCTCACACACCGAGAAGAGCTCAATGTCCTTTACGAGCACCATCTGCTGGTACTCCTCCTTGAACATTGCCGACTGAAGTATGGCGATGGGGTCTTGTGCATAGCCCTTGGTAATGAACGACATAGCCTTGGCTACGCGCTCGGGAGTCTTGATGAGACCTTCGCGCTCGGGGTCCTCGCCCAAGAGGCGTAAAATCTCACGATAGTGCACCATGAGCTCGGCGATTTTCTCTTGGTTGTAGACATCCTCGCGTCTGTAGTTTGTAATTATCTCTTCCATGGTTGGATAGTGTTAGCATTTCAATATCACGCAAAGATACAAATTATTTGT
>JAGBTW010000076.1 GCA_017631135.1 Alistipes sp. | reverse complement strand
TTGCAGATCTTGAATGTGTAGTACTCCATATCCTCAACCTGCTCCTCGGTCATCTTCTGAACGAGCTTCATAGCCAAAGGACCCTGGATAGCGAGCTGTGCGGTCTTGTCAGAGCTATTCTCGAGCTCTTCGCCAGCCTTCATGCCATACTCCTCACCCTGCTTGCAGATGTGTGCCCAGTCCTTGTCGATGTTTGCGGCGTTAACGCAGAGCATATACTTCTCCTCGTTGATGCGGTATACGAGGATGTCATCAACGATACCACCCTTGCCGTTAGGCATTGTTGTGTACTGCACCTTGCCGTCGTAGAGGTCGCACACGTTGTTTGTGGTGATGCGCTGCAAGAACTCTGTTGCGCGTGGGCCCTTAACCCAAATCTCGCCCATGTGGCTCACGTCGAATACGCCACACTTCTCGCGCACGTTGATGTGCTCGTCGTTGATACCCGAGAACTCGATAGGCATGTTGTAGCCTGCGAACTCTGCCATCTTTGCACCATTTGCAATATGGTACTTTGTAAATGCTGTAGTTTTCATTGGTTTATAGGTTTTAGATTGTTAGTTTTAGTCTGTTGGTATGTTTTGCTATTCCGTAGTTTGTGCCTCGTTTGAGCCATCTGCAACTTTGGGGCGGGGCTTGAAGCCCACCTTGGGACAGCGTGTGAACTCCTTGGTGCGGTCGAATAGATAGCGGTAGGTGGTGTGCATCTTGTGTCTGCGTGCACATACGTAGCGCTCTACCATGCGGTTCATAACGGGGTTGAAGTCGCCTATCCATGCAAACTCCACCGAGCGGTATTGGTTCTTCTTGGTGCGTATGTAGCCATCGAGCATCGCCTTCATGAAGCCCGATTCGACACCCTTACCCTGGAACTCGGGCGTGATGCCAAAGACGATGGCGAAGATGCGGTCGCTCTTCTTGCGCACCTTCAAGTCCCACATCATGCGCAGCTTGTTTACGATGCCGAACTTGCCGTTATACTTGCCTATGATGCGGTTCAGGTCGGGCACCATGATGAAGAAGCCGATGGGCTCGTCGTTGAAGTAGGCGAACCATATAAGGTTGCGGTCGATGATGGGGCGCATGGTGTCTGCCATCTTGCGACCCTCCTCCGCGGTCATGGGCTGCACACCCGTAAAGAGTGCCCATGCCTTATTATATATTGTGCGCACCTTCTCGACTGCCGAGTACAACTCCTCGTCACCTATGGGTGCAAAGCGGTAGCCAGGTGTCGACATAAGGCGCTTCACGCGCTCGTGGACAACCTCGTTGACATCATCGTCGTCAATATTCCAGACGTAGGTGTTTTGGTTAAAATAGTTCTGGAAGCCGTAGTTCTCGAAAAGGGCTTTGTAGTAGGGTGGGTGGTATGGGTTCTCGAAGAGGGGCTGATGCTCATATCCCTCGACAAGCAGTCCCCACCATGCGTCGCGCGAGCCGAAGTTTATGGGACCATCCATAGCCTCCATGCCACGCTCTTTGAGCCAGTCGCGCGCAGCATCGAAAAGCATCGTGGCAAGCTCTTGGTCATCTATCGCCTCAAAGAAGCCACAGCCACCTGTGGGCTGCTCATAGCCATAGGCGTGGCCTCGGTCGTAGAATGCTGCGATGCGACCTACGCACTCGCCCTCGGCGTTGTGTGCCACCCAGCGTATGGCCTCGCCGTCCTTGAAGAGCTTGTTCTTGGCGGGGTCAAACACACCCTTTATAGAGTCGTCAAAGGGACAGACCCAGTTGGGGTTGCCCTTGTATATCATCTTGGGAAGATCCAAGAACTCTCGTTCGAGCTCTTTGACCCCTTGTTTAACCTCTAAAAGTGTGTATTTTTTGTTCGCCATAATACATTACTCGTATTAGATGATAACACAAAGATATAAATTTTTTTTCGTATTGCTACTTTTAAGTAGAGAAAAAAATCTATCTCTCTTGGCAGAATAGTTGTAGTTGTGGGGTGTGAGGTAGAGAAATATTGCTATAAGCGAGGATCAAGCGGTGCAATTATCGCCCCTTTGTCGTCTTTATATCGCCCTTGTGTGGGTGTGGTTAATGATTAAAAAACCAATTTTATTGATAAAAAATCATATTGTGTTTATAGATGTAAAAGTTTTCTTTAATATTAAGTTTGTTTTCAAAATATTTTTATACCTTGCGATTGAAAAATGTGTGCATTCATGCTCTTTGTGTACGAGATTTGCATATAGAAGCATGACAAAAACAGTATTAAAAAAGAATTAAGATTATGAAAAAGTTTATTTTTGCCCTTATGGGTATAACACTTACAACTATGACAGCCATGGCTGCGGTATCAGCAACTATGGATGATGAGCGAGCAATAAAGTATAAAGATTTGCCTGCCGAGGCGCGTAGCTTCATCGCCAAGCACTTCGCCAACGAGGAGCCATCCTATGCTACCGTCGACCGCGACTTGGCATACACAGAGTATAAGGTGGTCATGGCAAGCGGCATGGAGATTGATTTCGATGGCAAGGGCGAGTGGATGGAGGTTGACTGCCGCTACACCTCTGTGCCTGACGAGATAGTGCCACAAAAGATTCTCGACTATGTCAAGCGCCACTATCCCCAGAGTAAGATAGTCGAGATAAGCAAGGAGAGTCGTGGCTGGGACATAAAGCTTTCGGGTGGTCTCGAGCTATCGTTCGACAATATGTATCGACTTGCAGAGATAGATAATTAGGTTATTCATCCTCTATGTTATTGAAATGAAATAAAATTGTGTCTATGAGAAGATTACTTTTTGCAGCCGTTGCTTTTGTTGCTGCACTTGGCTTTGTCGCTTGCGACAAATATAATGCGCCTACATCTATGCGTAAGGCCTTCTATGACCTCTACCCCACAGCGGTGGATGTAGAGTGGGAGAGACGTCATGGCTACGCCGTTGCCGAGTTCCACCTGCCTGGTGAGTCGGGCGAGTGCGAGGCGTGGTTTAAGAAGAACAACGAGTGGGTGATGACCAAGTACGACATCCGCTATAGCGACCTTCCCGCCGCTGTGCGTACCACCTTTGAGACCCAGTATGGCTCGCAGACACCTGTCGACGATGTCGAGCGCCTTGAGCGCTACACTGGCGAGACCATCTACTTCATCGAGGCGCAGATTGTCGTTAATGGCTACCTCTCGGAGCTCTATCTCGACTATGCCGCCGATGGCACACTCCTGCGCACCGCCGTAGATGTGGATGACTATGATGGTATTTACTATTATCTACCGTAATAAAGACTATCGTTAGATGTACATCCTCGGGATGAGTTTATGAAAAATGGCGTTGACAATTTTTAGGTCAACGCCATTTGATTTGTTGTGTTGATGTATAGACAGTTTGAGACATAAGAGAGATAAGGGACATAAGGGAAGACGCGGACAATTGTTGATAGTATCCGCTGTCATGCTGAACGGTAGTGATAATCAGTATATTACTAATTGCTAATTACTCATTGCTAATTGCTATACAGCCTTATCCCCATACCGCGGGTTTGACGATGCCGAACATTAACCATGCCACGAACAGCGTGACAACGATGTTGAAGAGCTGTGCACCGACGAACGACCACAACACGCGGCGGTTCTCGCGCGACACGATATCCTTAAGGCGTGTGTCCATGCCTATGCATACGAACGATAGCGAGAAGAAGAACGTAGAGAAGGTCTTTGCAAGCGATGTCTCCATAATCTTGCCGCTCGAGTTGAGTGTGAGCATGTCGTTGGTCTGCAGGATGCTAAAGAGGGCAGATGCCACAACAAAGCCGAGGATGAACTTCGGGAACTTCTCCCATACGATGCCAAACGATGGGCGCACAGCGCCGCCATTGCCCCCGCGCGTAGAGAGATAGAGCGCGATGAAGAATGCCACAAAGCCTATGAGCACATTCTGCGTCGCTTTAACCACGATAGCGGTGCTCTGTGCCACATCGCCCGCCATGGCTGATGATGCGCCTACGCCCGATGTGGTGTCTATCGTGCCACCTATCCATGCGCCAGTAATCTCCTCACCGATGGTGGGGTTGTCGGTAAACAGTGGCACGACCATCTCTGCCAACCAGGGCATGAGGTATATCATCGGCACGACGATGATGAGCACCAGTGAGCAGATGTACGACAGACGCTTCTTGTCTGTGCCCGCCACGCCCGCCGCGGTGATGCATGCCGAGACGCCACAAATTGAACAGCCACTTGCGAGTGTCATTGCTGTAGCTTGCTCGACCTTAAACTTGCGGGCAAGCATGTAGGCGAATCCCCACACGATGCTCACGACCAATATCGCCTGTATGAGTCCTGCGAAACCCGACTTCATGACATCGGAGAAGAGCACCGTAGCACCGAGGCACACGACGCCTATCTTGATGAAGAACTCACCCTGTATTGCGGGTTTGAGCCACTTGGGCACGCGGAAGAGGTTGCGCACCAAAAGGCCAAAGAGCACCGAGAAGAATACCGCCTCGAAGCCGTAGAACTTAACCACCTCGAGCTTTGCAACCCACTGTGCCAGAACGGCGATGGCAAAGATTACGATGAACGAGACGAGTAGCCCGCGCATGGGGCGACCCAATACGCGGTTACCCACAAATAGTAGTATCAACGCTATTATGAAAAATTGTCCTATGTTTATCCACGCATCGAGTGTTATGAGCGTGTCAGGAATCTTTGGACCTCCGTTGAGGCTGCTTGCAAAAAGTGCAATTGCGAGTAGTGGAATACTCAAAAATGTCGTTACCCAGTCTTCTGTAATGAGTTTTTTCATAATAGTGTTAAACGGTTATGTCTAAAGTTAGAACATCGCCGTCGCCAGGAAGTTCAGTCCCAGGCTTCCGCGATCATTGTCTATTGGTATATTGTTGTTTATAACATAGTTAAGGTTTAGCTGCAGGCGCAAGAACTTGAAGGGCTTGTATGCCGAGCCGATACCTATGCGGTCGTGGTTAAGGATGCTGTGCTCATCCTTGATAAACTCGTAGCGAGCATAAACAGCCCATGGCTTGGCAAAGTTGTAGCCAGCCAAGGCGTAGAACGAGTCTGTGAGGTTGTCGTTGATGTTCGCATGCACATACTCTGCTCTACCAATCCATGTGCCATTCTCGTACAAAGCACCAAAAGAAATGCGTGGGCTCTTCATATATTTGTTGAGGCCGAAGTTTGTCTCGGCGTACATATACGAGCCAGTTACGGCAAAGCCCTTGAATGGCTTAACGATAAGGCGTGCGATGAAGTCTTTTGATGAGTTGTTGTCCTTGACATTGATGCCCGAGCCGTTGAACACGCCGATGTTGTAGTTGATGATGCTGTAGCCCTCGCGCTCGATGAAGCTACCATAGAGCTGGAAGCCTATGTCGCGACCACCTGCGCCCGACACGCCGTCGTATGTGGCGTTGTTACGCACAAGATAGGTGGTGATGTATGAGTAGTCGATGAACTCTACGGTTGTAGGACCGCAATTCTCGTTCTCGTATGAGAAGGGAATTTTGAACTGTCCGAGCTGGATGTTGAGACCCTTCAAAGGCTTGTAGCGGAAGTAGAGGTCACAAATCTTTGGTGAGCCCGCCATGTCGACCTGAAGGCGATAGTCAATCTTCTCCTTTGCAGCGTCGCCTGTGAGGCTCACGCGCGCACGATGTAGATAGAATGTGTTTGAGGGGTCACTATTCTCGTTCCAGCTGTAGCCACCCTGGAGGTAACCCGAGAGCTTGAGATGCTCATCAGCAAAAGACTTTACCTTCTCACCTGTTGTCTGTGCCTCAACAGTTGTGGTCATGCACGCTGCAACCAAAACGAGTAGTAGATGTTTAATTTTCATAGTTTCTTCTGTTAAAAGTGCGACAAAAGTATTAATTTTTAGATAATGCAATGTTAGTATAAATACCTAATTTGTAGTTTAGATATATGGTTATATTTGTAAAGTATACTGATAATCAGTCGATAAACGGAATTGGTAGTTGATTTTCGGGGTGTATATTTTTGATGTTGATACCGAGTTTTTTAGCTCTTTTTACGGTGTACCCTGTGCCGCTTTGCGCTCCACTCCACCATGCCACAAGCCAACTGCTGCCCTCGATGAGCATGTCGTTGCGCAGGTGAAATATCGTGGGGCTGTAGCTCTCGGCGGCGTAGCGTATTATTGCGGCGTGCTTCATAATCTCGTCGTATGCCTCGCGCACTTCGCCCTTTAGGTGGTTGTTGAAGGTGGGAAAGGGAATGCACGCCTCGAGTATTATATCGCTGTGTTGCGACATAAGAGCCACTACGGCACTGCCCGCTGCGAGGTCGAAGCCCTCGGCCATGCCCACGCGGAAGTGGCGCGCACCCTCGGCATAGAGTTCGCGAATGGTTGTCATGAGTAGCGCGTTGGCTGAACCATCATAGGTGCGGTGTCCCGTAAAGGCGACTATGTCGTATCTCTTATCCACGGGGCAAAGATAACTAAAAAGCGATAATCGTGGGTTACATCTTGGTTAAAAAGATGTTAAAAAGATTGCGCCTTGAAAGTCAATTGGTCTATGCTTTGCAACTGTCGAGGTGTACAACACTTAAAAATTACAATTATGAAAAACACATCAATCTGTATCTTTTCGGCACTTGGCGGTGCTTTGGTGGGTGCTGCCGTAGCCATGCTTGTCACTCCACAGTCGGGTAGAGAGTTGAGAGGTAAGCTCCACGAGGCCTTCGATGACACAGCACGCCGTATTCACGACGACCTATGCAGATGCAAGTCCTCGTCAGAGGGTGAGGGCACAACGCGCGAGTAGCAATCTCTTGAATGTGGTGTTGTGATGATGTTTGTCATCTTTATCCTTGCTGCGCTTATGGGAGCTATGCTCCTTGGCGCAGCTCTTGTGGTGTGGCTGTGGGAGCTATGCCTCTCTCTGCCCGTGGCACTCTTTATCGTGGGCGTGCTCTATGTGGCTGTTATGTTGGTTGTTTATGGACTATCTGTTCGCGAGCACCTATCGCGTTTAGGACGTAGCCTCAACCTCTTTTGCATGATTGGAGCAGCGTGTGATAGGGTATATCGCAAGGTGGTTTCTGTATTTAATAATTTAGGAGATGACTAAAAAGTAAATTAGTCATCTCCATTACTTAAGAGGTTGAATAAAAACTTTTATTCAGCCTCTAAACTCTTTAATATCCTTAACTTCTCTATTAAAAAAAGTCTTTCGCCAAGCCACCCTCGCCAGTCTCCTTATAGATTGATGGCAGGTCGTGACCTGTTTGCTTCATCACCTCCACCACGCGGTCGAACGATACGCGGTGGTGTCCGTCGGTGTACATTGAGTATAGGTTGGCATCCAGGGCACGCGCTGCGGCATAGGCGTTACGCTCGATGCATGGTATCTGCACAAGTCCACAAATGGGGTCGCAGGTCATGCCGAGGTGGTGCTCCAAGCCCATCTCTGCGGCATACTCAATCTGTGCGGGTGAGCCACCAAAGAGCTGGTTTGCTGCTGCTGCCGCCATGGCACATGCCACGCCTACCTCGCCCTGACAGCCTACCTCGGCACCCGAGATAGAGGCATTCTCCTTGACGATGTTGCCTATGAGTCCCGCTGTGGCAAGGGCGCGACAGATGCGCTGCTCGGAGAATTCGCGCGTCTTCCATAGGTGGTACAATACGGCGGGTAGCACGCCCGATGAACCACATGTTGGTGCTGTCACGATGCGACCTCCCGAGGCGTTCTCCTCGCTTACGGCCAAAGCATACGAGAAGATAAGACCTCGCGACTTGAGGCTTTGGCTATATCCCGATGCGCGCACATTGTAGCGCATTGCGCGACGTGCAAGGTTTAGTGGACCAGGTATCACACCATCGGTCTCGATGCCTCTTTCCACAGCCTCGCGCATCACGCGCCACACTTTAGATAGGAATATCCAGAGGTCGGGACCCTCGTGCAACTCGACATACTCCCAGAAGGTGCGACCGTTGTCGCGACACCATTGGAGGATATCGGTGAGCTTGGTCAAGGGGTATATGTCGGCACTCTCTATGGGTGTGCTGTTCTCCTCGGCAAGAGCTCCGCCTCCCACGCTGAACACTGTCCAGTCGTCAACGACGGCATTGTTGTCATCAATGGCCTCGAAGCGCATGCCGTTGGGGTGGAATGGTAGGAAGATAGAGGGCTCCCACACAAGTTCCACCTCGCCATGTGGGCGCAAGGTATCGAATATCGCTTGGTCGGTGAGGTGACCCTTGCCTGTTGCAGCAAGGCTTCCGTAGAGCGTCACGCGGAAGTGCTTACACTCGGGGTTGCGGTGCTGGAATATCTCGGCGGCACGGCGTGGAGCCATGGTGTGGCTGCTCGAGGGACCTGTGCCTATGCGGTATAACTCTTTAATAGTCTTCATAAAGCATCATTTTTTTGTTGCTACGGTACAAAGATAACTATTTTTGTGCCTTTTATATCTATGAAGTGCGAAAAAAATTGTATCTTTGTTTTTCGTATGGCAACACTCTATTTTCATATTCCATTCTGCAAGTGTATATGCTCCTACTGCGACTTCTATAAGGTTGGCGCGCTAAATCTTATGCCAAAAGTTGTCGAGGGCATGCACCGCGAGTTAGAGGAGCGTAGCAATTATGTTGCCGAAAAACGCTTGACATCCATCTATTTTGGCGGCGGAACACCATCACTCTTGCAACCCTCGGATATTGAGGCGTTTATATCGCACGCTCGCGAGCTGTTCGACTGCTCCGATGTTGGCGAGATTACGCTCGAGGCAAACCCCGATGACCTCACCGAGGAGTATGTTGATAAGCTTGCAAAGACGAGCATCAACCGCGTGAGCCTCGGCATCCAATCTTTTGATGATGAGGTGTTGCAACTGATGAATAGGCGACATACGGCGAGAGAGGCTGTTGAGGCAGTAAAGCGCCTTAAGCGCCATGGTATAGACAACATATCTATTGATATAATATTTGGTATTGCGGGCTATGGTGGCGAGGTGTTGCAAAATACACTGCGCGAGGCTGTGGCCTTGGATGTGGGGCATATCTCGGCATATCACCTCACGATTGAGGAGCGCACAAAACTCGGACTAATGACACGCCGAGGGGAGTATATGCCTATATCAGACGAGGAGTCCGAGGCGGAGTATCTGCTTGTGCATAAGGTGCTTAAGGAGGCGGGATATGAGCATTATGAGGTGTCGAACTACGCAAAGGATGGATGTCGTGCGCGCCACAACTCGGCATATTGGCAGGGTGTGGAGTATCTCGGCATAGGTCCTGGTGCGCACTCCTTTTCGCGCGACAACCGAACATGGTGCACCTCCACGGCAAAGGAGTATGCCGAGGGTGTGGTGACCTACGAGAGCGAGACGCTTGCGCCTCTTGACCACCTTAACGAGTATGTCATGACCTCGCTACGCAGGGTCGAGGGCATAGACCTTGGCTTTATTGCGAAGCACTATGGCGTGGAGCATGCCGAGCGCATAGCGCGGGCTGCTGCAAAGTGGTTGGAGTGCGGAGTTGTGCATCGCGAGGGTGAGCGCTTGGCAATTGTCGCGGAGCACTTTTTGGTGTCGGATGCCGTCATAGAGTCGTTTTTTGCATAAAAATTTTGGTATTTAGAAAATAAATACCTAATTTTATAGTGCAAACATGCATATATTCGTAATATTGCCTCACGCGAATTGCTTATCGTTTTGATAATCATGGCGTTGTGGCTCTCGGTGCGTAAATATAAACTAACAAATATATACATAACTATGTCAGGATTGAAATTTGACAAGCGTGAGTTGGGTAACCTTGAGTATGCTCTTGACAGAGAGGTGCTTGCTACGGACCGTCGTGGTGGCTACATGAGTACCACCATCGTAGGTTGTAATACGCGCAAGTATCATGGCTTGATGGTTGCTCCAATTGACAACAGCGATAACACCTATGTGTTACTATCGTCACTCGATGAGACCGTCGTGCAGCACGACCAGTCGTTTAACCTCGCTTTGCACCGTTTCGATGGCGCATACGAGCCCCGTGGTCATAAGTATATCACCGACTTCGAGTATACGCCTACGCCCACAATCACCTATCGCGTGGGTGGTGTAATCTTGAAGAAGGAGTTGCTCTGGATACACAAGCGCACACAGCTTATGATTCGCTATACACTCGTCGATGCTCACTCTGATACTACATTGCGCCTCCGCCCCTTGTTGGCATTCCGCGACAAGCACTCGCTCTCGAAGGCGAATATGGATGCTGACGGTCGCGCATACCCCATCCCCTATGGTGTTAAGTGCCGCTTGTATGATGGCTTTCCATGGCTCAATATGCAGCTAAACAAGGAGGAGTCAGAGTTTATCGCAGCGCCCGACTGGTACTACAACTTCGAGTATCGCAAGGAGCTTGCTCGTGGCTATGAGGGTCACGAGGACTTGCTCACTCCAGGCTACTTTGAGTTTAACATCAAGAAGGGCGAGAGCGTAGTATTCTCGGCATCTACCGAGATGATGGCTTCGCCCAGCGACATCACAGCGATGTACGACGCTTCGTTGGCACGCCGTACCCACAAGATTGACTTCTTGAGCTGCCTTGAGCACTCGGCACGTCAGTTTGTCATCCGTCGTCCTGGCGGTCGCACAGAGGTGGTGGCAGGCTACCCATGGTTTGGTCCTATCGTGCGTGATACGTTCATCTCGCTCCCAGGCTTGACACTCTCGCAGAACTATAAGGAGGACTGCATCGAGGCTCTCGACACGCTTGTGGCTGATATGCGCGATGGTAACTTCGCGGGTAATGGCTCGGCACTCGAGGCGGCAGATGCGCCACTATGGTTCTTCTTCACGCTTCAGAACCTCGAGAAGCATATCGGTCAGAAGGAGTTGTGGGCAAAGTATGGCGCTGCGATGAAGAGCATCCTCGAGGCATATCGCCGAGGCTTCTCGGACGAGGTTAAGATGCACGACAACGCTCTTATTTGGGCAGCGGCAGAGCGTCCACTTACATGGATGGGTACAAGGGTTGATGGCCAGCCCCTAACGCCCCGTCGTGGCTATGCAGTAGAGGTTCAGGCATTGTGGTACAACGCAGTGCAGTACACCTTGGCTGTGGCAAAGAAGCAGGGCGACAAGGCGTTTGTTGCAGAGTGGAAGGAGTTGCCCGAGCGCATTAAGGCATCATTTATGAGCCGCTTCTGGTTGGAGGAGGGCTACCTTGCCGACTATGTTAACGCTGATGAGATAAACAAGTTCATCCGCTCGAATATGGTTGTTGCTGTGGGTCTCGACTACTCTATGCTTGACGAGGAGCAGTGTGTGCGTGTGTTGCAGACCGTGAACGAGCATTTGCTCACACCTCGCGGCTTGCGCACCCTCTCGCCACGCAACATAAACTACAAATCGAACTACAACGAGGATCAGCGCTCGCAGGACCTCGCATCGCGCAACGGCTCGGCATGGGTATGGTCGCTAATGTTCTACGTCAAGGCATGCTTCGCCTTTGGTGGTGAGCACTATGCGGATGATGCTCGTCGCTTGCTCGAGGCATTCGATGACGAGTTGCAGACAAAGTGCGTAGGCTCTATCTCGGAGCGCTTCGAGGGTGATCCTCCACACGGTCCTCGTGGCTCGGTGTCACACGCCACATCTGTGGGTGGTCTTCTCTATATCAACATGCTCATCAACGAGCATGCGCCCAAGGCTCCCAAGCGCAAGGCGAGCACAAAGAAGGCTGCAACAAAGGCAGAGGCAGCGGTAGAGGCGAAGCCCAAGCGCAAGTGTGTACGCAAGAGTGTTCAGAAATAAACGTAAAAAAGAGATATTATGAGAGTTCTAATGTTTGGTTGGGAGTTTCCTCCCCATATCGCTGGTGGTTTGGGTACTGCCTGCTATGGTATGACGCAGGGCCTTGCTCGCAACGACGTCGAGGTAATCTTCGTTATGCCAAAGGCGTCGGGCGATGAGGATCAGAGCTTTGTAAAGGTTGTTAATGCCAGCGATATCGAGGCACGCTATTGTGACTCAAGCATTGAGGGTGCAGATGATATTATGAGCAAAATATCGTTCATACACATCGACTCGAATATGGTGCCTTACATCTCACCAGAGGAGTGGGCAACATATCGTGAGGGTTATGAGCGCACAGGTCAGAAGTTCTGGGAGCGCAAGGGCGATAGCTGGACACAGCGCTACACCTTCTCGGGTAAATATGGTGCAAACATCATGGAGGAGGTTGCGCGCTATGCTGTTGTTGCAGCGGAGGTTGCGCGTCAGCTCGAGGGTCAGTTTGATGTCATCCATGCGCACGACTGGTTGACATACTTCGCAGGTATCGCTGCAAAGCAGGTGTCTGGCAAGCCCCTCGTGGTGCACATGCACGCCACATCGTTCGACCGCTCGTCAAGCGACAACATCGATACACGCGTATACGAGATTGAGCGCGCAGGTATGGAGGCGGCAGATATGGTTATCGCCGTGTCGAACCTCACACGCAACATCTGTATCAACAAGTATAACATCGAGCCCGAAAAGGTTGTGGCAGTGCACAATGCTGTGCAGTTTGCCGAGAACGATAACCCCGTTCCCAAGCGTGGCGTAGACGACAAGATTGTTACGTTCCTTGGTCGTATCACCTTCCAGAAGGGTCCCGACTACTTCATCGAGGCGGCAGCCAAGGTGCTCCAGCGCGTGCCCAACGTGCGCTTCGTGATGGCTGGCTCGGGTGATATGATGAACCACTGTATTCGTCGTGCGGCACAGCTCCGCATCTCGGATCGCTTCCACTTCACTGGCTTCTTGAAGGGCGACGATGTGCAGAAGATGTTCCAGCTCTCGGACGTATATATCATGCCTTCGGTATCGGAGCCATTCGGC
>JAGBTW010000075.1 GCA_017631135.1 Alistipes sp. | reverse complement strand
GGCTTCAAGTCAACATTCCTCGTCGAGATTCTTAATAACATCGACAGCCCAACAGTGATGATTGAGCTTGCGGACTCTACTCGTGCAGGTGTGTTCAAGCCCGTATACGATGATAAGCGCGCAGGTGAGGTGTTGATGCTACTCATGCCCATGATGATCCACGCATAGTTTGTTGTGATAAGGGGGCATCTGCGGTGCCAAGCTCATTGCCACGAATGGGAAATACGTAAAGTATGTCCCATCCGCATCAATTTCGACTTGACACCACATCTACCCCCTTCTAACAACAAACTTGGGTACAGCCCATCGTCGCCATTTTTGCCGAGCGTTGCATCTGACCCTTTCTGACAAAATTTCAGGTGGTGAGAGAGAAATAGAGAATTTAGAGAGTTTAGAGAATTTAGGGAAATTAGAAATCAAAGACAATAGCAATTGTCCGCAACATCCCTTAAGTCTCTTTAGTCCCTTATGTCCCTTAAGTCTCAAGTCCCTAAACCTCACCCCCATAATAACTAACGGAATAAAACTCCAGTAGCAATGAACTTAAAACTTAAGCGTCCCATAATATTCTTCGACCTCGAGACGACGGGTGTCGACACGGTGCATGACCGCATTGTGGAGATCTCGTTGGTGAAGATAGGCGTAGATGGCGAGAAGGTGGTAAAGACGCGCCGTATAAACCCCGAGATGCCCATACCTCCCGAGGCGACAGCCGTGCATGGCATAACCGACGAGGATGTGGCGGGAGAGCCTACATTCAGGCAGATAGCGAAGTCGCTTGCGCAATTTATTGAGGGCTGCGACTTTGGTGGCTTCAACTCCAACCGCTTTGACCTGCCCATGCTTGTTGAGGAGTTCATGCGCGCAGAGGTAGAGGTAGACTTCAAGCGTCGCCGATACATCGACGTGCAGAACATCTTCCACAAGAAGGAGCAGCGAACGCTTGTGGCGGCTTACAAGTTCTACTGCGACAAGGACCTTGACAATGCGCACTCTGCAGAGGCCGACACGCTGGCGACATACGAGGTGCTCGAAGCACAGATTGAGCGCTATGGCGACATAGGTGACAGTGTGGAGGAGCTTGCAGCATTCTCTACGCACAACGAGGTTGTGGACTTCGCGGGTCGCATAGTACTTAACGACAAGGGCGAGGAGGTGTTCAACTTTGGCAAGTACAAGGGTCGCAAGGTTGAGGATGTATTCCGCACCGAGCCCAGCTACTACTCTTGGATGATGCAGGGAGATTTCTCGCTCTACACAAAGAAGATTATAACCGAGATACGCCTACGCATAAAGTAGGCTCTCGTGTTGCGTTGTCCACACGAACTAAACCGATGACTAACGATTGACAATGAAACGATTACGACTCATATTAGCGCTCCTAACCCTTATGGTTACAACAATGGCGATGGCTACAGAGCCCTCGAAGGTCGTTGTAAAGTATCAGGGCAAGAAGTTCTACGTTCATAAGATTGCCGAGGGTGATACGCTCTACTCGCTTGCCAAGGTCTACGATGTAGCCCAGGAGGATATCATCAAGGCAAACGAGTTGCAGGGCGAGGAGATAAAGCTCGGCGAGTCGATATATGTGCCCGTTGTCGAGGAGCGCAGCGAGGGAAAGCGCAAAAACAAGCATAATAAAGGTGTCCGTGGTGGCGCTAACGATGGCGAGCATGTGGTGCGCCCAGGAGAGACGCTCTATTCGCTCTCGCGCACCTATAAGCTTACGGAGCAGGAACTGCTCGACCTAAACGGTCTCAATGATTACACCGACATCAAGGCTGGCATGACTTTGCGTGTCAAGCCTGTGGCGGAGGTCGAGATTGAGGGTGAGTCGCGCTCGCGAAGAGAGACGGTTGAAAAGGAGGCTCACAGCGAGGTGCGTGATAGCCTACACAGTGATACGATATTTGAGGAGTTTACCTCTCTAACAGAGGATGTTACGCCTACACCCTTTGATGTGTTGTCACCCTACGAGGTGTTGCGCGTGACGTTGCTCTTGCCCTTCCATGTGCGTGGCGAGGCAAAGGAGAATATCGTGGACTTCTATCGTGGCGTGTTGCTCGGTATGGAGGATATCAAGGCAGAGGGACGCTCGGTGGAGCTCACGGTGCTCGATACGGAGCGCAGCGTGGAGCGCATAAACGAGATGATACAATTTGGTGAGCTCGACACAGACCTTATCATAGGTCCTGTCTACAGCGAGGAGTTTGCTCCGCTGTTGAGCTATGCCGAGGAGCGCAACATCCCCGTTGTGTCGCCCCTGCAGAATGTTGACTATAATAGCGATATGCTCTTCAATATGCCACCCTCGAAGGAGATTGAGGGCTTGCCCGTAGCCGATATGCTTGACGGCAGTCGCGAGGTGGTGATGATATATGCATCGAAGAACGATGCGTCGTTCATCAGCGATGTGCGCGCGATAGCGACACATGCCCACGAGATGGCACTCAACTACCACTTCGACCGAGGCTCGTTCTTCTATCTACGCAATGCTGATGGCTCGAATGGCGCGGAAGTCATCCTCGAGGACCTCATGCGCGAGAGCAGTCGCAAGGTATTCCTCGTTATGGCATCGTCAGCCACCGACATCGACCGCATACTTACCACGCTATCTTCGACGCGCTCGTCGTTGCGCGGTCGTGGCTTCACCTATGGTGACTATGTCGTGATTGGCAGCCGCGAGTGGCTCAAGATGCCCAATATCGACAGCGACATCTTCTTCCACAACGATGTGCACTTCATTGTGCCCTACTACGCAAACCGCATTGACGAGATTGTGCGCCTCTTCGACAGTCGCTATGTCACAAGCTATGGCTCGTTGCCCACGCGCACATCCTATCGTGGCTACGACGCTGCGGTAATCTTCTGTCGCATGATGTACGAGGGTTATGACAGCGTTGTTGGCAAGGAGCTCACACCCCTAACTACGCCCTACAGGTTTGAGTACCTCGATGGCGCGAATGAGAATACTAACTGGGTGCTTCAGCACTATCGCCACGACTCGAAAATAGTCTTGGAATAGCACGAAATAATAGCAAACAATGGCAAGTAATAATATCACATCCCCAATTCCCGAAAAGACTATCGAGCGTTTGAGTGAGTATCGCCGCACGCTGCTCAAGTGCCATGCGCAGGGCATCACCCATGTATTTTCACATGTGCTTGCGGGTATGCACGGCATCACAGCTGTGCAGGTGCGTCGCGACCTTATGCTTATAGGCTTCTCGAGTGATACGAAGAAGGGTTATGACGTGAAGGTGCTCATTGACTTCATCACCAATATATTATATAGTGAGCAGCCCATGAACATGGCAATCATAGGCATGGGACACCTCGGTCAGGCTGTCACGAAGTACTTTAACGGCAAGGGTCTTAAGTTGCGCATCACTGCGGCGTTCGATGTCGATGCTGGTAAGGTGGGTACGAAGATAGATAACATTCCCTGCTACCATATTGATGAGTTTGAGGAGCGCGTAGATGAACTCGACATCAGCATTGCCATCGTGTCATTGCCCACATCGCAGGCGTCGTCAGTCGTGCTGCCCATAATCAATGCGGGTATTAAGGGCGTTTTGAACTTTACCTCTGCACCGCTCAACTTTCCCCAGGGTATCGTCGTAGAGAACTATGATATTACCACTCTCTTGGAGAAGGTTGCCTACTTCGTTAAGGTTGCCGAGGAGAGCAACAACTAATCTACTATGCTGCAATACGGTTTCGATAGGCTCGATGCGCCACGTCGCGCGGTGGTCACCATAGGCTCGTTTGATGGAGTCCATACGGGTCATCGTGTGCTATTGGAGCGCCTTAAGGCTATGGCTGCGAGGTGCGACGCGGAGAGCGTTGTTGTAACCTTCGACCCCCATCCCCGCATCGCCATGGGGCGTGCCGAGGGTATGCAGTTGCTCACAACAATCGAGGAGCGTGCCCGTTTGTTGGAGGATATGGGCATCGACCGCATGGTTGTTGCGCACTTCGACGAGGCATTCCGCAGTCAGCCCTACGAGAGCTTCGTGCGCGACATGCTTATCGCGCGCCTCGGCATGGTGGGCATGATAGTGGGGTATAACCACCGTCTGGGTCGTGGTAGCGAGGGCAACTTCGACAGGTTGCAACCACTCGCTGCGGAGTGTGGCTTCGAGCTCGAGTGCGTGGCGCAACATACGGCAGTGGGCGAGGACAAGATTAGCTCCACCGTTGTGCGCAATGTTATTGCTGCGGGCGAGATGGAGCGTGCGGCGCGTCTTCTTGGCGCGCGATATATGCTCTCGGGCATTGTGTGCGATGGACGTCTTGATGCCGTCGATGAATATAAGATGCTACCCCCATCGGGCATATATAGGTGCGACTTGCTGTCGTGCGGTGTCACCACTCCTACAATTATCACAATCGATGGTCGCAAAGTCTTTGTCGCGACCGAGGTCAGTGGTGCTGTGACTATATTTATGTAGGTCACTGCTAATACTGTTATTCATAGAGACTTGAGAGACTTTTATCAATTAGTAATGAGTAATTAGCAATTAGTAATATATTGATAATCAAACAATGATACCAGAATCTGTCATTCTTCACTTTGTTCAGACAGCATTGAGTATCAAGGCGTTGTCATATTGAGCGTTAGCGAAATATCTCAAGGTTTCCGAGACGGTAGAATGTTGTGCTGCCCGAGAGATTCTTCACTTCGTTCAGAATGACAGCATTGAGTATCCCTATCTTTCCCCCTCCCCTCAAAAAAAAACTGGTAAAATATTTGTAATAGCGAATATTTGTATTAACTTTGTGATATCAAAATGATATTACTACGATAGGCATAATCATAAACCTAAAAACTCTATACTATGGAAAACTACATCTTCAAAGGTCTAAAGATTAATGGCTTTGTCGCCCTCGTTATTCATCTATGTTTCGTTGCGGGCGTCGTTGTATCGGTGATGTGGCTCGATAAGTCGTACGACACAACACCCACAGCAGCAATCGTGCTACTTGTTGTAAGCATCCTTGGTGCTGTTATCATGATGTTGGGCTACAAGATGTTGGAACCCAACGAGTCGCGCGTATTCCTCTTCTTTGGTAACTACCGCGGTACATTCTACGAGACAGGCTTTTGGTGGGTGAACCCACTGCTCTCGTCAAAGAAGCTCTCGCTCCGCGCGCGTAACCTCAATGTAGACCCCATAAAGGTCAACGACAAGGCGGGTAACCCCATCCTTATCGGTCTTGTGGTTGTGTGGCGCATAAACCGCGATGGTGTATATAAGGCGGTGTTCGAGATTGACGCACCCACAGACCTCGTTACAGCGGGCTCCTCGGCGCGCATGAATGTGTTGGAGAACTTCGTGGCTGTGCAGAGCGACTCGGCATTGCGCCAGGTTGCTGGCATGTATGCCTACGACGAGAACTCTAATGGCGATGGCAAGGAGGTGACGCTACGCTCGGGTGGTGATGAGATTAACGAGAAGCTCACCGAGGAGTTGAGCGAGCGCCTCGCTATGGCGGGCATCGAGATTGTCGAGGCACGCCTTAACTACCTTGCATACGCCCCCGAGATTGCTGCGGCGATGCTTCGTCGTCAGCAGGCCGATGCTATAATCTCGGCACGCGAGAAGATTGTTGAGGGCGCTGTATCGATGGTTAAGATTGCTCTTGACCGCTTGAGCGAGGATGCCATTGTCGAGCTCGACGAGGAGCGCAAGGCAGCTATGGTGAGCAACCTGCTTGTCGTGTTGTGTGCTGACGAGGCTGCACAGCCTGTGGTAAACGCTGGAACGCTACACAACTAACCTCATGGCTACAAAGGAGACCAACACACGCAGCTTTGTGTTGCGCATAGATGGCGAGACGATGGATGCCCTCGAGCATTGGGCAGCCGACGAGTTTCGCTCGGTGAATGGTCAGCTGCAGTGGATAATTGCCGAGGCACTGCGCCGCAGTGGTCGCAAGCCTCGCCCAAAGTGCAAAAAGGAGGAGGTGAAAAATGGAGGTGAAGAATAGATATAGCGTTTGGCGATTGCGCTGGGGTGGCTATCGCAGTAAGGCTATGCGTCGCTTGGGTAAGGATCCTAATGAGCGTAAGCTCACCAAAGGTGATATTATCATTGCTATCGGTGTCTTAGTATTTGCCAACTTCGACATTGTCCCAAGTAGCGTACCCAACTATAAGGAGTTGGAGATTATCCTTGGCGCAGTCATCGTCCTTGCGGGCGCTGCGATAAATCTACACCGCCGCCCACCACGCCGCTACTGGACACATTTCACCATTGCCACCGCCATGATTGCGGGATTTTGGAGCGCTGCACCATGGATTCTCTACGCAGTGGATGACATTTGCTTTGAGCTTGCTCGCAACCTTAGCCTGCTCTCATCGCTGATGTGGCTCGTATCTTTAGGCAGCTTCTTGCGACTGAGATATATCCGTCGTCGCTCTCGACAAACTATTGCGCTGATGCGTTTGCGTAGAAAGAGAAGAGAGGTAGTATATTAAAATAGTAGTGG